>NZ_JAMWXW010000014.1:0-212901 GCF_031570135.1 Paraburkholderia sp. USG1
CCTCGAGCCGCATGACGCTGCAGATCATGCTGATCGCCGTGATCGTGTTCCTGCCGCTCATCCTGATCTACACGAGCTGGGTGTATCGCGTGATGCGCGGCAAGGTGACGGCCGCGGCGCTCGAAGAGAACAGGCACACGATGTACTGAGCGGCATTCCGCACATTCTCGCAAATTACTGAAACGCGATTACCGGGAGCACACAATGTGGTATTTCAGCTGGATTCTTGGTATTGGAGTAGCGCTTGCGTTCGGCATCATCAACGCGCTTTGGCTTGAGTCAGCCCAACCGGTTGAGGGAACCAGGCGCCCTGATCAGAAACGGGTCTGAGTCGACCGGAGGGTGTTCGGGTCGCCGGGCAGGAAGGAGCATTCAATGAACACCGCCACGCCGTTGGCGCAGAAAACCACCGAAACCTTCCCTCTGGACCGCGGCTATCTGTTTTCAGCCAGCGGAATAGGCCGCGAGATAGACGCGGACTCCGCGGCCAGTTGGTTGGAGCATCGGAACGACAGCAGCGGGGAATTCATCTGGCTACATTTCCACGATATTCCCGCAGTGCTGGACAGTTTGCCGTTGCAGCGCATGGTGAGCATGTCGGCAACCTTCGCTGAAGCGCTCAGGGAAGGTTCCCGTTCAACCCGGATGACTCACGTGCACGAAGACGTCATTGCTGTACTCAATGACGTCGAATACGACTTCAGAAGGCAAACGCCCCTCCAGGTGGCGACGCTGTGGCTCAATGTCAGCGATCGTTGCCTGCTAAGCGCGCATGCCCGTCCGCTGCGCTCGGTCAATCAGTTGACGCTGGCTGTCGAAGCCGGTCAACCCTTTCTCAGCCCTATGGCACTCCTGATCAACCTGCTGGAAGAGCAGGCAGATGTCCTGACCGGAATTGTGCGGACGGCCGCTAAAACAGCCAATAAAGTGGATGCAACGCTGCTCACCGGAAAATTGCCGAAACGTTCGAGCCTCGGCATCATTCGCCGCGACCTGGTAAGCCTGCGACGCCTGCTGGCACCGGAGCCTGCCGCACTCTTTCGCCTCGTCAACCGGCCGCCCAAATGGGCGGGTGACGAAGACATCCAGTCGCTCCGCCAATCCGCCGAAGAGTTTTCCCTGAGACTGCGCGATATGAGCGGCCTCGAGGAGCGCATCAAGCTGCTGGAAGCGGAAATCGCCAATCGCGTGGCCGAACATACGAACAGGAGTGTGCTGATCCTCACTGCTGTCACCGTGATCGCCTTGCCGATCAACCTGATCTCCGGTTTGCTCGGAATGAACGTGGGCGGCCTGCCTTTCAGATACGATACTCGCGGATTCTGGATCATCGCCACGATCGCCGTGCTTTTCACGAGCCTCGCAGCCTGGCTGATCTTCCGCCCGAGGCGCGATTGATCTCGACGCGGGCGAGCGGACTGGCGGAAAAAAAGCCCGGACGAACCGGGCTTAACACGCTACTCCCTGGGGGTCCCCACCCCCAATGCAAACCTTACCCCGGTCCCGCTCGAGCTCCCTTGTGCTGAATCAAGGCGGCCTTACGTCAACCATTGATCAGACCAGTCAGACGCCCGATTTCCAGGGCCACGACGGGTATAAGCGTCCGCCGTTTTCCACGCTCTCACGCGAAGCCTGTGACTGGTCGCCATTATCGCGTTCGATATCGCCGGAATCCGGCCGCCCTGTATCCGCGTCGCGGGCGAGAGGATCCGGCTGTTCCGTATCGGCGCGCGTGACGACCTCGCCTGGCCGCTGGCTCGTCTCAATGGGTTTCAGGTCCGCGCCGAACCACGCAACCGCCTCGCGCAACCTCACGACATAGTCCTGCCAGCCTTGCGCGTTGTCCGCAAAAAGCGCCTGCTGAACCGTACGCGCCAGCTGCTCGCGATCAAGCTCCAATTCAAGCAATTCCCTGGGCCAGGAAAGAAAGGCTGCAGTGGCATGCTCGACGAAATCCCGCGTGGCCATCGAGGGCGATACATGCATCAGCAGCGGCACGCCCTTGAGCGAATCATGCGCGGCCACTGCTTCGTGCACGGTCTGTTTGCCCTGTTTGTCGCCGCTGCAAATCATGAGACGATTGACCGCCTCCAGCACGTCGCCCAGATGAAGCAGCAACGCACGCCGCTCGTACGCATCTTTCACGTTTTCGACTCCCTCACACGACACCTACCCAGACCCCGCGTGTAACGGCCGATAGTGCAAACGAAACGGGCACCGCTAACGGCCGCTGACTCGAGGACACGTTATCCGCTCTCTGCAAGCGGACGCACGATCACAGGATAGCCGGCTTACTCGGCAATTCCTCGCATATCCCGGTCTCGGCCGGGAAGTGCTTCCTGAGCAACTCCGTCACCTGCTCGACGCCACTTAGCACGCCGGCCTCATAGTTACCACGCTTGAATTCCGCCTCCATTCGCTGGCAGATGGCTTCCCATTCGCCCGGCCCGACCCGGGCATGCACGCCCCGGTCGGCGACGATCTCCACGTCATGATCGGCAAGCAGCAGATAGATCAGTATCCCATTGTTGTGCTCGGTATCCCAGACGCGCAACTGGGAAAAAACGTCGATCGCACGTTCCCGGGCCGAGATCCCTTCCCAGAGCGCCGCGATGTGAAGTGTGCCTTCGACGGCGAACCGGATCTGCCCCATGTGCGCGGCATGGCTGTCGCGCACGGCTTTGTCGATGGCCCGCAGCACCGGGACCGGAAAGGCCTGGTTCACATGCCAGCGGGTCAGCAACAAATGTCTGACGATGCGTTCAAGGTTCATGACTACCACCTGCCCGACGCGCCGCCGCCGCCGAATCCGCCACCGCCGCCCCTGAAGATGTCGCGGCCGGAACCGCTGCCGAATCTTCCGGACGGCCCGCCGATCACGCGCGCGCCGGCGCTGGCGCCGAGACCGCTGCCGAGCAGCGTGAACGCGAGAGCGATCACTCCGGCGAACACGGCGATGAACAGCGCGCCCGACAACATCCAGGCAACCACCGCGACGGCTCCCCCGGTCACGATGGCGCCGGGCAACCGCCCCAGCAACACACGCAATACGCCGCCCGCGACAAGAGTCAGCACGAAAAGAACCGGCAGATAGCGCCCGATCTGCGTTGAGCCGCTTACACGCTGGTCCGGCGCGGGTAAAGGCTCGCCATCGACCACTCGCATGATGCTGTCGACGCCTGCGGCGACGCCGCCATAGTAATCACCCTGTCTGAACCGCGGAACGATCGTCTCGTTGATGATGCGACTGCTGGTTGCGTCGGTGAGCGCGCCTTCGAGGCCGTAGCCCACTTCGATGCGAAGCGTCCGGTCGTCTTTCGCGATGATCAGCAGCACGCCGTCGTCGACGTTTTTGCGGCCCAGCTTCCATTGTTCGACGACGCGAAGCGAATATTGCTCGATGGTTTCCGGCGCGGTGGTAGGCACCATGAGCACGGAAATCTGGCTTCCCTTTTTCGTCTCGAACGCCTGCAAGGTCTGCTCGAGCGAAGCGCGTTGGTCGTTCGAGAGGGTGGCGGTTTCGTCGGTGACATGCGCGCTCAGGGCCGGAACCGGCACCTCCGCGCTGGCGCCGGGCGGCAGGAATGCGCAGAGGGCAAGCAGCAGCGCGCTGGCCAGCTTCAGGATGTTCAATTTGCCGCTCCGCTGGCCGGCGTGGGCGCCGTGTTGAAATCGACCTGCGGCGGGCGTGCGATCTCCGCTTCGTTCGTGACCGAAAAGTTAGGTTTCTCCTTGTAGCCGAACACACTGGCCGTGAGGTTGGACGGGAACGAACGAACAGTCGTGTTGTAGTCCTGCACGGCCTTGATATAGCGGTTTCGGGCCACCGCTATACGGTTTTCGGTGCCTTCGAGTTGCGCCTGCAGGTCGCGGAAGTTGGCGTCCGACTTTAACTGCGGATAAGCCTCGGAAACGACCAGCAGTCTTGCCAGCGAACTCGACAGTTGCGCCTGGGCGGACTCGAAACGCGAGAACGCCTGCGGGTCGTTCAGCAACTCGGGCGTAGCCTGCACGGACCCGACCCGCGCGCGAGCCTCGGTAACGCCGAGAAGGACGGCGCGCTCCTGGCCTGCAAAGCCCTTCACCGTATTCACGAGGTTCGGAACCAGATCGGCGCGGCGCTGATACTGGTTGACGACCTCCGACCAGCTTGCCTTCACCTGCTCGTCCTGGCTCTGGATGACGTTGTAGCCGCATCCGGAGAGCATCGTGACGATGGCGGTCAGCAAACCAAGATATAGCGTGCGCATTGAATTTTCTCCCTGTTTTAATAGCCGCATGGACTGGGCCGGTGAACGGAAGCATCGACACACGCCATGCGGCGCGAGCGGCTCTATCCCTGCAACGAACAGTATTCGCTGTGAACCTGGGTTCGTTGATCCCGGTCAAGCGCATGAGAACTGGCGGGGGCAACGTTATCCCCGTCATTGACGGGCCCAGGGCAACCTCGAGGAGGCAGCATGTGGTACGCATGGCTGGAGGCACAGCGCAACCTGATGCGGCTGCGTGGCACGTGGCGGCTGCCGGCTAGCGACGGAAACCCGCAGGGGGCAGACGAGCCGCGCGTCGCCGCAATGGGTTACGACTGGATCTTCCGCCTGATTCAACCGCCGCCGGAGGCGCCGCCTTTCGGCATCGCGACAATACGAATCGGCGAACATGAGGTGCCGGTCGTCGAGCAGGTGATCGAGCGCACCCCTTTTTGCACGCTGCGCAAGTTCAGCCGCGCACCGGACGCCGGGGTGTTACTGCCGGAAATATGACTGAAGACTACTTTCTCGACACGATTCGTGTGTCTTTCCAGGAATACTCGCTTGCCCTCGGAAACTGGAAGATCGGCACGCGTCACGTACGGCCGCAGGATATCGTTTCGACGGCACTCTGCACGGTCGAGGGCGCTCGCGACGACATCACCGGCGCGGGCCAGACACACGCCGCCCAGGCGCTGTGCAGCGGCATTGCGCCGGACATGCGCCAGATGTTGACCGTTAAGGACTGCGACCACTACGACCTGTTCACCGGGCCGAAGTGGCGCGACGTCATCCACCCCGCCCTGTCTGCTTTCTGGCGCTCGATCCGTTAGGGCGGCGGCCGGTTTTTATCGAACGGTGTAGTCGCCGTGCATGGTGCACCGCGCGATCAATGACGGGTGCGCGCCAACGCGGCGCGCGCGCCGAGTAGCAGTTCAATGCGCAGGTCGGTGTAAAACCCGGCCTCATGAATCGCCATTTGCGTCGTGTCGAGACTGCCGTCGAGAAATCCTTTCGTCAGTTGCGGACGCTGATATGGCGCGAGCGTCTCGTCGCACAGGATCGCAATGCTGGCGGACTGGTCCTCGGTGCGCAGCACTCGCGCCGCCGTTGCACTGGCTACACCGCCGCCAAGTAGCAGATAGTCGATTTTTCGCGCCGTCATGCCACTCACCCGTGTTGGGCGAGTGGAGACGGACTGCCCGCGATGTGCGCCTCGGGCGCCGCATGCCCAGAAGCGCCGGTCCCCGCACTGGCTACCTCCGTGGCGTTCTGTTGCGGTGCGCTTGCCGGCGCCGCGTCGCCGGCCATCAGTTGCAGCAGCGTGGCCTGGTCGAGCACTTCGCACTCCAGCAAGCGCCGGGCAATGCGATCCAGCTGCGCGCGGCTGCCGGCGAGCGTGCGCGTCACGCGTTCATGGGCCTCGGCCAGTTCGCGCCGAACTTCGTCGTCGACCAGCTTCGCGGTGCTTTCGCTGAAACGCTCGCCTCGCCCAGCCGCCGACGGATAGCCCATGCCGGGATCGCTGCTGTCGAACGTGAAAAGTCCCAACTGTTCACTCATTCCATAGCGTGTAACCATATGCCGCACTAGCGCGGTTGCCCGGTCCAGATCGTTCTCGGCGCCGGTCGATACGTCGCCGAAGACGATCTCCTCCGCCACGCGTCCGCCGAGATACGCGTCGAGCCGGTCCAGCAGTTCGCTCTTGCGCAGCACGTAGCGGTCTTCGGTCGGCACCTGCTGCGTATAGCCAAGCGCGGCGACGCCGCGCGGAATGATCGACACCTTCTTGACGGGGTCGCAATGCGGCCGGCTCAGCGCGACCAGTGCGTGCCCCGCTTCGTGGTAGGCAATGGTGATCTTTTCCTGTTCGTTCATGACGCGGCTTCTGCGTTCCATGCCGGTCATCGCCCGGTCGATCGCTTCGTCGAAATCCACCATGCCGACCGCGGATTTGTCGAGTTCGGCCGCATGCAGGGCGGCTTCGTTGACCACGTTGGCGAGATCGGCTCCGGCAAAACCGGGCGTGCGTGACGCAATTTCGGCCAGATCGACGTCCGCTGCGAGAGTAACTTTCTTCACATGGACCTGCAGAATCTGGCGACGTCCGTTGAGGTCCGGGCGGTCGATGGCAATGTGCCGGTCAAAGCGCCCCGGACGCAGCAATGCCGGATCGAGAATCTCGGGGCGATTGGTCGCCGCCAGAATGATCACGCCGGAATTCGGCTGAAATCCGTCCATCTCCACCAGCAGTTGATTCAGGGTTTGCTCGCGTTCGTCGTTGCCGGACGTGACTCCGGCGCCACGCACTTTACCGAGGGCATCCAGTTCGTCGATAAAGACGATGCACGGCGCCTTCTTCTGCGCCTGTTCGAACAGGTCGCGCACCCGCGCCGCCCCCACTCCCACGAACATCTCGACGAACGCCGACCCGCTGATCGAAAAGAACGGCACGCCCGCTTCCCCCGCCACGGCCTTGGCAAGCAAAGTCTTGCCGGTCCCCGGCGCGCCGACGATCAGAACGCCCTTGGGGATCTTGCCTCCCAGGCGCCGATAGCGCTCGGCGTTACGCAAAAATTCGACAATCTGTTTCAGTTCGGCTTTTGCTTCGTCAATGCCCGCGATGTCGTCGAATGTGACATCGGTGTCCTGCGCCACGTAGACCCTAGGCTTGCTTTTGCCGATCCCGCTGAAATCACGCAAGCCGCCGCCACCGCGCCGCATGAATACGCTCCAGATCGCCGCGAGCATCAGGATGGGGACGATCCAGCCGAGCACCGCGCCCAACCCTATCCTGTCGGCTACACCGGTATAACGAACGCCCGAGTTGGCCAGATCTTCGATCAGGTGATCGTCGCTCACCCGCACGGTCGAAAAGCGCCACGGCTCGCCATTGGCGGCGAGTCCGCTCGCAGCGGATGCCGGCAGCAAAGGAGCAGCCCCGGGCATCCGCACGCTTCCGGTGATCTGGTCCGAGCCGATCTCCAGGTTATCGAGCTGCCGGGCGACCAGCAACCGGTGAAAGTCACTGTACGCGATCGCTTCGGTCGGCTGCCGGTACAGGAAGATCTGCGCGAGAAGCAGCAGCACGACGCCGATCGGTATCAGTACACCCGTGTAATTTGATTTTTCATTCATCGCCGTTTGCGTCGATCGTCAGACAGCTGGGAGGAAAACCGGCCTTGCCTGTCTCGCTTGTCACCTGGCCGAAGAGCGGACCCAATGGGCGCGCAGAAGCCCTTCGTTGTCGCGATAGCTGATCTCCAATTCGCCCTGATGCGCATGCAGCATCGCCGCACCGAGGCGGCGAACCAGATGCGGCCCCGTGGTCTGCACGACGATATGCTCCGGCTGTTGCTGTATATCCATGATCCGTTCGAGCGGATGCTCCTGCTTCTCGCCGTCCGCCTGATGATGCAGCAACGCCAGAACTTCGTCTGCGCGGTTCAGCAGATAGTCGCCGTCGAAAGTGATTTCTCCGGCCGGTGCCTGCTCGTGAATCCGCTTGCACGCCGGGCATTGCAACTGATGCATCTGCCCGGCCGAGATACGCCACGTCCAGCGGCCGTCGTCATAAATCGCGCCGCAGTCAGGACAGCGCGACGCGCCCGCGCTTCGTCCGCGCGACCTGTAACTGTCGTAGATATGCGACTGGGGCTGCTTGTCGCGGCGCATCTGGTTGCGCTTCAATCGTGTCTGTATCGCGGTCATTTCGAAGCCCCTCGGGGGTAAAAGTCACAGTTGATTCGAACAGGATGGGAAGGCCTGCAGCACGACTCATGCAACGACTAACTGGTCGACTACCCACCGCACTCCCTTGGTGCCCCAGGCGACACCGCACGCCACACGCTTGTCGAGGAGCGACTCGGCCACGCCGGTCAACCGGACCACGCCGTCGTGGACGTCGACCGAAATGCCGCCTGACTCGCGCCGCGAGCGCCGCTGCAAGGCTTCGGCGATCTGTTTGCTGACATCGGCCGCAACCGGATCGATTCGTACCTCGATCTGATTGGCCACGCCGACGACCCCTCGCATTCGAGTCACGAGTACTTCGGCCATCTGGCGCTGGAAGCCGTAATCCACCGCGCCGGTGAGCGTGACGCAACCGTGTTCCACCACTACGCGTATAGCGTCTTCGGGAAGTCCTTCCTGCCATTGCAGCGCCGAGACGATCGCGGCGGCCAGATCTTCGTCTGTATGCCTCAACGGGGACGGCGCACGGACCACCAGGTCGAGCACGACCGCACGACTGCCGGCTACCCGCTGCACCGCTTTCTGCAAAGCGAGTTTCTGGGCGCAACTGTTCACGGAACCTTCAAGGGTGACGATACGGTTGAGCACCGTGGCGGTGACGTTTCTGGCATCGAGCGCAGGATCCCAAAGCAACTCCTGATCCACGTCATGCTTGAGTTCCAGATCTGATTTCATCGGTATCTCC
This sequence comes from Paraburkholderia sp. USG1, assembly GCF_031570135.1. Taxonomy (NCBI): domain Bacteria; kingdom Pseudomonadati; phylum Pseudomonadota; class Betaproteobacteria; order Burkholderiales; family Burkholderiaceae; genus Paraburkholderia; species Paraburkholderia sp. USG1. The sequence goes on from NZ_JAMWXW010000014.1 coordinate 8,689, forward strand.
TGCCGCTGTACGCCCGCTATGCGCCCTTCGTCGTGCGCGATGCGCGCCGTGAATGCGAAAGGATCCGGGAACGGATGCGTGAACCATAGTCCCGCGCCAGCGACTTCCGGTTGACTCAGGTCAAGCGCGATCGGACCACATCACCGGCATGCGCTGCGTTGCGCCGTTCGCTCGCCGCAGCCACGCCGGGATTGATGCACGTCAACCGGCCGCAAGACCCCGCGCCTATGCTGAGCAAAACCCCAGCGCCTATGACTGAAACAGTCACGGCAAGGCGATGCGGACGATCCGGTTCGACGGATGATCGGAGTGTCGTTGGCGAAGCGCACAAGGCCGGCGTGCATATCGGTCTGTGCGGGCAGGCGCCGCGACGAAACCAAAGAGGCTGCCGACCATGCCGGAAATCGTGACGATCACGCTCAACCCCGCCGTCGATGTCGCGACATCGATCGAACGGGTGGTTGATACTCGCAAGTTGAGATGCAGCGCCGCGCGGCGTGATCCGGGCGGCGGCGGGATCAACGTCGCGCGCGTCATACAGCGTCTTGGCGGCGACTGTTCAGCCTTCTATCTCGCGGGCGGCGCAACCGGCCAGATGCTGAGACGGCTGCTGGACGCCGAAGCGTTCACAGGCGTCTGTATTGAGATCGCCGGGGAAACGCGCGAGAATTTCTCGGTCCACGAGCAGTCCACCGGTCTGGAATACCGCTTCGTGCTGCCGGGTCCGACGCTCGCCGCGTTCGAATGGCAACGCTGCATCAACGAGGTCACCGCACTGAAAGCACCACCGCGCTATCTGGTGATGAGCGGCAGCCTGCCTCCCGGTGCGCCGGCCGACATTTACGCGCAGCTCGCCCGCCTTGCCTGCGCTCAGGAAACGCGGGTCGTGCTCGACACATCGGGCCCGGCGCTCGACGCGGCGCTCGCAGCAGGGGTCTGGCTCGTCAAGCCCAGCCTGAACGAGTTGCGCGATCTCACGGGCCGGCCGCTGGTCGAAGAAGCCGAATGGATTGCCGCTGCGCAGGACATCGTGCGATCCGGCCATGCCCGGATCGTCGCGCTGACGCTCGGCGAGCAAGGCGCGCTGCTGGTTACGGCGGACCGCTGCTTGCGGGCGGCGGGATTGCCGGTGAAAGTGTCCAGTTCGATCGGTGCCGGCGACAGCTTTGTCGGTGCGCTAATCTGGGCTCTGAACCGAGGTGCAGGTATCGACGAAGCATTTCGCTATGGCATGGCCGCAGCGTCGGCGACTTTGCTGGGTGCCGGCACAGCGCTTTGTGAGCGCGGGGAAATCGAGCGGCTCTATCGCGAGATATCGATCAGGTAAGCGACAGGTATGGCTGTGCCGCGCATCCGGAGGGAGGCGGGAAATGGCAGGATCTCTTCGCAGGACAGGCGCTTCATGGGCCGAAGCGGTGATGCCATGAACCCGGACCGGATGGCGACCGCGCCGCCGTTCAGCGACCGCGCCGAAGCAGGACGCATGCTTGCACGGCAGTTGAGCGAATACGCGGGACGTCGCGATGCGATCGTGCTGGCGTTGCCGCGCGGCGGTGTGCCGGTCGGCTATGAGGTCGCGCGGGTGCTGGGCGTCGAACTCGACGTGCTGATCGTGCGCAAGCTGGGCGTACCGCATTACCCGGAACTGGCTATGGGCGCGATCGCCTCCGGCGGCGCACTCTATCTCGATGAGCAGACCATCCGCATGGCAGGCGTCACCCAGCCGGAAGTCGTCGCCGTACTCGACGACGAACGCCGCGAACTGGCACGGCGAGAAGCGCTATATCGCGGACAGCGGCCGCCGCTGAATCTGGAAGGCCGCACAGCCATCGTCGTCGACGACGGCATCGCCACCGGCTCATCGGTACGTGTCGCCATCGAGGCTTTGCGCACCGGCAAGCCCGCTCGAATCGTGGTGGCCGTACCGGTCGCGCCGGAAAGCACGGCAAAACGGCTGGCCGGGCTCGCCGACGAGTTTGTCTGCACCCTCCCTGCGCGACACTTCGACGGCGTCGGCCAGTTCTATCAGGACTTCGGGCAGACAAGCGACGCTGAAGTATGCGCGCTTCTCGCTCGCGCCCATCAGGACATACCGTAATACACCCGCCCCGCCATTTCTCGCCGTGCGCGAGTTTCGCCCAATGGCTCGATGACAACAACAGCGACTGTTATGCATCGCTGGAAATCGCGCAGCCTCATTCCTGCGGAACCCAGCTATCGCCATACTTGACATAGGATCGCTTCACCGCGGCCCAGGCAATGCGATGGGCAATCTCCTCGCAGCGCGCATCCTCCGAGTGGGCCGCATAGGCGTGGTTGAAAGCGGCCCGATAGATGTCCTGCGCATGCTCCGGCAAGTGGCCTCGCACTGGCGAAGGTAGATCCGCGTTGGAATAGTAGGGCATAGCCTCTCTCTAAAGATCTGAAAACCGTCCTGGAAGCTACGGAACCAGCCCCCTACCGTTCACAAGTTTTTACCGCGTGGAAGATCGCGTAGCCTGAGTAGAAGGAACCTGAGCCTGCGAGCCGTCAACGAAAGCACTTTCAAATGCTCGCGCGAATTCCCCCAGCCTATTCTGCGCAAGCCGACCGATGCCCGCCGCAGCCTCCCGCCCTCCGCCGCCTGCGAATTGCCTGCACAGGTCGGCGGCTCCATAAGGGTGAGCGAGTGGAGCCCGCACGCTCACCATGTATTCGCCCTGAACGCTTTGACTCAGCACGGCGTGAGCAAGGTCAGGAAAACTCGTCGCCAGAAAATTGCCGAAAGCGCCGCGCACCCGTCGCGCCCACGGTTCATCGGGCAGCAGATAGATTTTTCCGCCCGCCATAACACTCTCCGGCGGCAAGCTCAAGGCCAGTTCCATGTCCCGGCGTAGTGCGTCGCACAGCGCGCGCGCAATCGGCTCGTTCGCCGCGAAGTCGAATGGGCTGGAGTAAGGGCGCACAGTTCTGTAAAGGCTGGCAGGCGGGATCAGCAGATCTGCCTCGCTCTCCCCATAGGCGTTGTAATTGATCGCCTCTCCCAGTTCGCGCAACTGTTCGGCTTGCTCCGGTTCGAGTGCGCATGTCGCGGCGAGGGTGCGGGCCGCGTGCAAGAGGTTGTCGCCATAGGCGCCGACGAGCGCCCAAAGGCGGTGCTGTCCTCCCACATGACGATCCACGAGCAGGCTCGTACAAATGTCGGGCGTCGTGTCGATGTAGAGCTTCAGGTTGGACGCTTCGGGAATGGCTCCTGCGAAGTGGTGATCGAAGTACTCCACTTCGGCTCCGTGTCGAAGCAATGCAAGCAAGGCTGTCCGATTGGAATCCAGAGAGATGTCCAGCACGGTCACGGAGAGGCCCGCCCCGAGCGGAACGCGGCCGAGCAGTTCCACGTCGCGCTTGACGCCGGTGATCAATACAGACCGCAATGGCTTCGACAGGCGCAACTGATGCAGTGCGCAGATTCCGTCGGCATCGCCATTGAACACATCGAAATGTTTCATGCCCTGTCACCGTACCGGATAGCGTCGCCAAAAAAACAGATCCACGATTTCAGTGAATACAGCCCCGATGTCAGCATTGTGCACCAGCAGGTTTCTAGCCACTGACAGCGCTCCGATTCACTCTATTCGCCGACTTATCCTCGATATTGACATGGCTCAATCCCGCGGTTCACCAGGCAGAAGCGCAAACATGACGAAGCATCATCGCATTCGATCCGCCGGCCGAGCCGATCGCGTTGACACACGTCAAGCCGTTATGGCGAACGAGCCCTATGCTCGATCCATAGCGAAGTTAATCAGGTTCCGGAGGCGATATGTTGAGAAGTACAGTGCTCGTTGGCCTGTTAATGCTGCCAGGCGCGTTTCTCGTTCTCGGCCTCGCCTGCATTCATCCGCGCCTTCGCAAGGAAATCGTCCAGTTCAGCGGTCTGTCCCGTCCATTGACGCGGGCGGGTCGCTCCTATGCCGGAATGCGGGCATGGTTGCTTCAACGCTGACGACAGGTTTCGCGAAATTGCCGGATCAAACGATTGCCTCGTTGCAACGCCGCCGGGCATCGGCCTGCGCGGCTTTGGCATACGATTGACTCACGTCAATGGCATCGTCGACAATCGCGGTTGAATAATCAGAATAATCACGTGTGTTGCGAACGTAGTCCGTCACGCCGGCCCAATCGGATAATCCTTATGCACAAGTCAATTGCGTGCATCGCCTCGCTCGCCATCTTCATTGCGGGGTGCGCGCATGATCAAACGGTCCCGCCGCAAGCCCAGGCACCCCAGTCGGCATGCGTGGCAGGGCCGCCAATCGATCTCGAACGGTACATGGGACGCTGGTACGTCATCGCGGACACACCGTTCCTGAGCGAATCCGATTATGTCGGCAGCTACGACGAGTGGACGTTGCGCAGCGACGGAAGCATCGACGACAAATATCTCGGCCGGCGTCACGGCTTCGATCAGCCGGCCACGGGAAGCCAGTTCGTAGCGAAGGTGATGTCCGGAACCGGCAACACGAAATGGCGAGTGGGACTGATCTGGCCGTTCGAAGTGGTGGTCGTCACCGCCTATGTGGACCCCGACTATCGTTACACGATTCGCTGCATGGCCGACGGCAATATGCTGTGGGTACTCGCGCGCGCCCCGGTGATGGACGACGCCACCTACGCCGGCATGCTGGCCCGGCTCGCCGCTATGGGCTTCAACACTGACCGGCTACGCAGGGTTCCGCAAACGGCGGGGCAAGTCGGCCAACCCGATTTTCAATGAGCGTTGCGCGGCAACGGAACCAGGCGGGAACGCGCATGACAACCTTCCCCAGGCACGCGGCAACGAATGCCGGCACGCCACCGGATAATCGTGCGGACCCTACGTCTGCGCCGTATCAGGACGCACCTGGATTGCCCGAATCCGCGCGCAGAGCGCCACGGGTCCACTCAGATGCGCCGTCCGAACGTTCGGCGCGCGTGCGCCGCATGATCGAAAGCCCAACGTATCTGGAGGCGGACGAAGACCTCGCCTTTCTGCGACGCCCGGAAATGTGCGGCATCCGTCTGCAACTCGACTACTGGAAGACCGAAGAGACGCTGCAGCGACATGCAATACATCACACGATCGTGGTGTACGGCAGCACACGGATCGTCGCGCCGGCAGCCGCGCGTCGACGGGTCGAAGAGGCGCGGCGGGCGCTGGAAAACCGGCCCGGCGAGCCTGAGAGCCAGAGCGCGCTACAAGTCGCAAAACAACTGCTCAAGCGTAGCCACTACTACGGCATCGCGCGCGAATTCGGCCGCATTGTCGGCAGCGCGCAGGGCACGGGAGCGCTGTCGTCGCTGGCCATCGTCACGGGCGGCGGCCCCGGCATCATGGAAGCGGCGAATCGGGGTGCGTACGAGCTTCAGGCGCCGAGCATCGGCTTGAATATCTCGTTGCCCCGCGAGCAGGAACCCAACCCGTATGTCACGCCTGAACTCTGTTTCAGGTTTCACTATTTCGCCATTCGCAAACTGCATCTGCTGGAACGCGCACAAGCCGCCGTGTTCTTTCCCGGCGGCTTTGGAACCTGTGACGAGTTGTTCGAGGTGTTGACCCTGCTGCAAACGAACAAGATCCGGCGCCTACCCGTAGTGCTGGTCGGTGAATCGTTCTGGCGCCGCGCTATCAATTTTGATTTTCTGATCAGCGAAGGGATGATCGCGCCACAGGACGCCGCGCTATTCCGTTTTTGCGAAACAGCGGCGGACATCTGGTCCAGCATCGTTCGTTGGCATGCGGCACATGATGCGCGATCATCTGCTCAGGGGCCTGCCGCCGGCCACCTCTGAAAGGCCGGCCGGATCGGCAGCCGTGCCGTCGGCTGAAGGTTGCCGGGCCGGGCGTGCGTTGCCAGCAACCTGCCAGCAACCTGAACGACGCCGTAAGACAACCGTCAACGACGACAATGAGCCTCGCGACGGCGAGGCTACGCCGTCAACCAACCAACAGACGATCGACCACGGCCTTCACACCGGGCGTCGAGCGCGCGGCCCCGGTCACGATGGAACGCTCGGTGACCGAACTGAGACGTCCCGACAGGGTTACCTTCCCGTCTTCGACTTCGACACCCACATGCTTCAACTCGCGATCGGTATGGCGCTGAATGGCTTTGCGGATGCTGTACTCGATGTCGAGCGGGGAAGCCGAGCCACGGATTTTGATTTCGTTTGTCACGCCCGTCACGCCGCGCATATGAACGACGTTTTTCTCGGCGATATGGCTGCGATAACCGTCCTCGACTTCGCCGCTCAATGTCACCCAACCCTTCTCCACCTGGATCTTGATCGCATGGTCTTCGAGACCCGCGATCCAGTCGAGGGCGACGCGCACATTCAAGGCGATGTCCTCGTCGGTACGCCGCTCGGACTCCCGCAGCTTCACGTCGATGGCGACGACCACGGCCACCACACCGGCGATTCTCATCGCACATTTTTCAGCCGCGACTTTCGTCGCGTAGTCCGGGACGTGTCCGCTGATCGTCACGATGCCGTCGACCACGGCAACGCCTATTCCGTTTGCGTCGACGGCCGGACTGTGCCTCAGTTCGTCCTCGACTTCCTGCTTCAGTTGACTGTCCGACTTCATGGAATTTCTCCTCCGACTTGACCTTGCAACGCGATGGGGCATGGCTGCGAACTGATTGAGCGCGGCGACTATTCCGGCGGGCGAGCCGTGTTCCGCCGCCAATGCGCCACGTATCCAGACTATTGCTGCCCGGCCCGATGCGATTGATCGAGGTCAAGGGCCACGCGACGCCGTGCGCCGTAATTGATCACGGTGCGCTCTGACTATGCATCGACGCGCGGCAATGCGGGCAGTTCATCCGCGCGTCGCCGGTGGAGCGCTCCTGCAAGACGATGTGCAGATCCAGCCCACCGCGACGCGGAACGTCTACCGTCTTCGCGAACTCCGTGCGCCCGGCATGCGCGACGATACGATAACGTCCGGCCGGAAGCATCACGAACAGGAACGGGCCTTCGGTGCGGGTGTCCAGAACGGCATGGCCCGACGCGCTTGCGATCGTCACATCCACATCGGAGAGGTAGTTGCCCGCGGCGGCGGTAAACGTCATGCGCAGGCTGTAGCGAGGTGCAAGCGCGCGAAACGCTTTCGCGTCGTCCTCACCGATGCCGCCCGTCATGTACAGCACGCCGTCGCGGCTGACCGGCTCGGGCAGTGTTTGCGCGGCGAGCGCCGCGCTCATGGCGAGAAACACGAATGCGACACCGATGCGCAGCAAGCGTGGATTGAACAATGGCATAACGAGTAGATCTCCAGGTTCGTGAACGTCTGGAGGCGTTCCGCGCCGGCGTTTCGGCCGCTCCCCGCGTTCACATGGCGCAATACGCGCAAAGTGTGTTCAGCCGATGTTCAGCCGATGCCCGCCGCCCGTTTCATTCCTCGGGGCAAGGCCGCGCCAGCAGCAACGGCGTGCGGGCGAGACGCGCGGTGCGCGCGGCCACGCTGCCGAGAAGCCAGCGTGCGACGCCACGCCGCCCGTGGGTGCCCACGACGATCAGATCCGCCTGCCACTGTTCCGCGTCGCGGACAATTGCATGCGCTACGTCGTCACGCGACGGCGCCGTCTCGACTGCCTCAGTCTCAGCGTGATTCGGCAATTCGGCAAGAACCGTCGCTGCCGTCTCCAGAATCACCTTTCCTTCTTCGACGAACGCTTGCTCGAGGACGCTGATCGGCACGATATCGGTCAGGCGGACAGCACGATCTATCACGTAGATCGCACGAAGACGGGACTCGGGTGTGGCGAGTTGCAGCCCGAAGTGCAACGCGTCGAGCGAAGCGGCGCTTCCGTCCAGCGCGAACAGGAGCCGGCGCGGCGATGTCCGGATCTCCGCTTCATAGCCGGCAGGCACAACGAGAATCGAACACGGTGCCTCGGTCGTGACGAATTCCGACACCGTTCCTTCGACCCAGCGCAACATGCCGTGATGCTGGCGAGCGCCCATGACCAGCAGATCCGCCTTCCATTCGGCTGCGGCATCAATCAATGCGTTTGCGGTGTAGCCGCCTTCCCTTGAAATTTCCGTGATGCCCGACTCCACGTCGATACCGGCATCCGCGAATATCTTTCTGGCGCGCGCCACGGCTTCGTCCGCATCGTGGGCGAGTTCGGTGCGCGCGAGTTGCAGTTCGGCATCCGTCATCGATCCGAGCGGCAAGAGCACACGAGGATTTTCCGCCACACTCACAATGCGGATCCGGGCACCGGGTAGCGTCATGTGGCGCACGTATGCCACTGCGCGCGCCGACTCCGGCGACGTGTCGACGGCCAGGAGTATCCGTTGGATTGCGCGAGTGGCGTTACCGCCGGAGGACGTTGTGCTCATGATCAGGTCTCCATGAGGGCGTGACATTCGCCCTGCTGACATCGAGGTCTGATTCTCTGCGCTCTGCTCTTCGACTCATTGATGCACGTCAAGTCGCTTCCACCGCCGCCCGCACGGCATTTATCGCTGACGCGCGAAGGAGCGCACCGCCGTTGTGTGATGGAGCGGCCCTCGTCGCGTGCATTTGACGGGGATCAATCGCCCATCCGGGCGGGCCCATATGCTGGCCGAGGCAGAGCGATTGCGCCGTGCATCGCCGCAAATCGCCTCCAGCGAACAACGCCACTAAAAAGGACGTCCATGCCGCATCTGCTCGCCCGCGGTCTTTTCCAATTGCACAATCGATGCTGGCGCGCACTGTCCATTGGCTTATGCGGACTCGCGTTCATGTTCGGCGCACACGCGCAGACGCCGCCCACGTATGTGCCGATCCTGGTCTACCACCGCTTTGCCGCGACCGTGAACGATTCCATGACGGTCCGTGTCGCGACCTTCGAGGCACAATTGCGATTCCTGAAAGAACGCGGCTATCAGGTGGTGCCGCTGCGAGACGTCGTGAACTGGCTGCGCGATCCTTCCGTGAAGCTACCGCCACGGCCGATCGTCCTGACCGTCGACGACGGCCATCGGTCGGTCTTCGACGAACTGCGGCCAATCGTGGAGCGCGAGCGTCTGCCGGTCACACTCTTCGTCTATCCTTCGGCCATTTCGAATGCTTCCTACGCGCTGACGTGGGAGCAATTGCGCACGCTCAAACAGACCGGCCTGTTCGACGTTCAGTCGCATACGTACTGGCATCCCAACTTCAAGGTCGAACGGCGCCGCCGGACGCCCGCGGATTTTCAGCATTTCGTGCGGACCCAGCTCGACATGTCGCGGCAGCGCATCGAGGCCGAAGTCGGGGGCGAGATCAATCTGCTGGCGTGGCCATTCGGCATTTGCGACGATGAGTTGATGGCGCTGGCCTCCGGGGAAGGTTATATCGCGGCATTTTCGCTGGAGGGACGCAGCGTGGATAGGCATTCGCGCATGCTCGCCCTGCCGCGCTTCCTGATGGTCGATTCATATGGGGTCGCGGGTCTGGCCGCGCTGCTCGGCGAGCCGGCGCCTCGGGCCGCCCCGAACTCCAGCGGCGATTGAAACAAATGAAGTGACAAATGAAGAGACAAATAAAATGGCCACACTTTCATTCCTGCGCGGCACCGCGCTAGCGCTTGCGGTTCTCGTGACGAGCTTGCCGTGCAGCGCGGCAACGGGCGTCGTCATCGACGAAGTTACGGCGAAACCGATACCACACGCGTTTGTCACAAGCCCGTCCGGCGTACAGCAAGCGGACGCAGACGGCCGCTTCGAGTTCGAGTCGTCCATCACCCGCATCGCTGCGCGGGCACCCGGCTATCTGCGCACAGAGGTCGACACGAACGGCGAGGCGCCGCTGACGCTCAAGCTCACGCCCTTTCGCCCCAAAGCGGTGTATCTCTCGGTATATGGCGTGACGAGCACCACGCTGCGCGACGAAGCACTCGCACTCACGCAGACCACGGCCATCAATGCACTGGTGATCGACGTCAAAGGCGATCGCGGTCTCACGCCTTATCACAGCGCGGCACGCGACGCGGTCGGCGCATCGGCCCAACTGAAGGGCAATGGACCGATTGCCCGCGATTTCCCGGCACTGCTCGCCGAACTGCATGCCCGGCATCTTTACCTGATCGCCCGCATCGTCGTGTTCAAGGACGACCCGCTCGCCGATGCCCATCCGGCATGGACGGTGCGCGATGCAAACGGCAATCCGTGGCGCGACCGCGAACATTTGCAGTGGCTGGACCCATTCTCGCGCGAGGTGTGGCGGCACAATCTCGATGTCGCCGAAGAGGCGGCCAGAATGGGCTTCGACGAAATCCAGTTCGACTATGTCCGCTTTCCCGACGCGGGCGGCCTGCACTTTTCGCAAGCCAATACACGGGCCAACCGCACGGCTGCGATCGTGGGTTTCCTGCAGGCCGCGCGTACGCGCCTCGCGCCCTACAACGTATTCGTCGCGGCGGATATCTTCGGCTACGTCTGCTGGAATCTGGATGACACCGCCATCGGCCAGCAGATCGAACTGCTCGGCGCCCCGCTCGACTACATCTCGCCGATGCTGTATCCCTCCGGCTTCACATGGGGTTTGCCGGGTTGCACGAATCCGGTTGCCGATCCGGGGCAGATCGTCCGGCGCTCGCTCGACGAGGCGGTGCAGCGGACGCATTTGCCGAGCGTGCGGTTTCGCCCCTGGCTGCAGGCGTTTCGCGACTATGCGTTCGACCACCGCGATTTCGACGCAGCCCAGATCCGCGCCCAGACCCATGCCGCGGATGCCGCCGGCAGCGACGGCTGGATGCTATGGAACCCGCGCAATCGTTACGATGCCGCGGACATGCCGCGATGAGACGCCGGCTGGCCCGAGCCGTGCCGGCAGCGGCACTGGCGATTGCGCTGCTGCACGCGCCGCCGTTCGCGCGCGCCGCGCCGCTCGACGCCGGCATGCGTGCGGAGCTCGGCCGCATTGTCGCCGGCCAGATCGAAGCCGGCCGGCTGCCCGGCGCCGTGGTGGTGGCGGGAACCGCGAGCGAGGTGCAGTATCGCGAGGCGTTCGGCCAACGCATGACCGAGCCTTACCGGGAAGCGATGACTGTCGGCACCGTCTTCGATCTGGCCTCGCTGACCAAAGTGATTGCGACCACGACGGCGGTCATGCAGCAGGTCGAAGCGGGACGCATCGACCTCGATGCTCCCGTGATGCGCTATTGGCCCGAGTTCGGCGCGAATGGCAAGGAAGCGGTCACGGTGCGCGAGTTGCTCGCGCATACGTCCGGGCTGCAGGCGGATCTGAACTCGCGGCCGGCAGGCGGCACACGTGCAAGCGTCCTGAACGATATCGCGCGGCAACGACTGCGCGCGAGGTCGGGCGAACGCGTGATCTACAGCGATCTGAATTTCGCCACGCTGGGCGTGCTCGTCGAGCGCGTGACCAGTCAACCTTTCGATGTGTATTGCCACACGCATATTTTTGCGCCGCTCGGCATGCGGGACACCGGCTTTCTTCCCGACGCGCGGCACGCTGCGCGCAGCGCCGCGACGACAGCGGACCGCCTCGGCATGCGCCGCGGCCGCGTCCATGATCCGCTCGCCAGCTGGATGCAAGGCATTGCGGGAAACGCCGGCCTTTTTTCCACCGCCGACGACCTCGCCCGTTTCGCGCAGATGCTGCTCAACGGCGGCCTCAGCGCGACAACGCGCGCAAGACCGGCAACGCGCGTGCTCCTGGCATCCAGCATCGAGGCTCTGGCGGCGGCCGTTTCGCCGTTGCCCGTCCAGCCCTGGCGCGGCCTCGGCTGGGAGCTCGCGAGCCCGCTGGTGGCAAACCGCGACCGCTTGCCGCCGATCGGCGCGATCGACCACACCGGTTACACCGGCACCGGCATCTGGGTGGATTTCGTCACGCGCCGCTTCGTCGTGATCCTGACCAACCGCGTGCACCCGAACGATCAGGGCGACGCACGGCCGCTGCGCGCGCAGATCGTCGCCGCGATCGCGAGCGCTGCGCCGCCGCGCACCTCTGCCGACATCCGCACCGCAGTGCCCGCCGCGGCGCCTGCCCTGACTTGGGCGAGCCGCCTGCCGGGCGCCGCAGGCCCGGTCAGGAGCGGCCTCGACGTGCTCGAAGAGCAGCAGTTCGCGCCGCTGACCGGCCGGCGTATCGGTCTCGTGACCAACCGCACCGGATTCGACGCCGCAGGCACCCGCACCGTCGACGTTCTCGCGCACGCGCCCGGCGTCACGCTTGCCGCGCTGTTCTCGCCGGAGCACGGTCTGAATACCGACGTCGACGAACGCGTCGGCGATTCTCGCGATCCGGCCACCGGCCTGACCGTGCACAGCCTGTATGGCGGCACACGGCATTTCCCCGCCGGCTCGCTCGACGGCATCGACGCGCTCGTATTCGACATCCAGGACGCGGGCGTGCGCTTTTTCACCTATGAGACGACCCTCGGCTATGCGCTCGAAGCCGCGGCGTCGCGCGGCATTCCACTCTTCGTGCTCGATCGTCCTGATCCGCTGGGCGCGGACCGCTTCGGCGGCCCCGTGCTCGACGAGGGACACGAATCGTTCACCGGCTACTTCGCGCTGCCGCTCGAGCCGGGACTGACGGTCGGCGAGCTTGCGGCCCTCTTCAATCGCGAGCGCCACATCGGCGCCGATCTGCGCGTGATCCCCATGAGCGGCTACCAGCGCACGATGCGCTTCGCGGACACCGGCCTCGGCTGGGTGCCGCTCTCGCCGAATCTGCGAACACTCACGCAGCTGGCGCTGTATCCGGAAGTCGCGACGATCGAAGGCGCCAATGTGAGCGTGGGCCGCGGCACGCCCACGCCGTTCGAGCTCGTCGGCGCGCCGTGGATCGACGGTGCGAGTCTCGCCGCCACGCTGAACGCGCTCGATACCGGCGCCCGCTTTACGGCCACCGACTTCGTGCCGACCGAATCGGCCTGGCGCGGCCAGTTGTGTCACGGCGTACAGATCGCACGCGATCCGGACGCCGCGGCGGCGCACGTCGGCCGTCTGGGCCTCGCCCTTGCCGTAACGCTGCATGCGCTCTACCCTACGCGCTTCGACGTCGCCGCGACACGCGACGCGATCGGATCCGGCGCGGTATGGCAGGCGTTGCGCGATGGAGTAGGACTCGATCAGATCGACGCGATCGCGACGCAGGAAAGCAACCGTTTCGCGCCCTTGCGTGACAGGTATTTGCGTTACTGAGTCTGCATTGTCAAGCGCGACCGTCCTTGCACGCACGGGGTTGCTTCGCCTGATCTGCGTCAATGGGCGACAGGGATTTCGGGCTAACCTGGAATGGCACCCGTCGTGGGCAGCGTGGCGCTGCCGCGGCCACCCCCAGGCACACTTCAACGGAGTCCGATATGACCGACATGCCACTCCTTGCGTACGAGCCCGCACCCGTGTTGCGGCCCCCACTCGCCAGCGGCGAAACGCCTGCCGTGATCGCGTTGCCCAAACCCGATCTGAACACCGGCGTGCCGCTGATGACCGCCTTCGCACAGCGCGCCAGTTGTCGCGCGTTCGCGCCGACGGCGTTGCCGCCCACCTTGCTCGGCGAGTTGCTCTGGGCCGCCGACGGGATCAATCGGCCCGCGACCGGCGGGCGCACCGCGCCGTCACCGCATTCGTTCAATGAAATCGATATCTACGCCGCGCTGCCCAATGGCGTGTATCGCTACGACCCGCCGAACCACCAGCTCGTCCTCAAGCACGCAATCGACGCGCGCGGACAGACCGGCTATCAGGACTTCGTCGGTGAGGCGCCGCTCGATCTCGTCTACGTGGTCCGCACGTCGCGCATATTGGAGATGCCCGCGCAACAGCGCGAGCGCTTTTCGGCTGTGACGGCCGGAGCGATTGCGCAGAACGTCTCGCTGTATTGCGCGTCGGCGGGGCTGGCCAGCGTGATCCGGGGCTGGATCAACCCGCGACTGCTCGCGAATGCGCTGTCTCTCAACGAAGACGAACTGCCGATTCTCACGCAGACGGTCGGCTTCAGTCCGACGTGACTGCACGGACATCGCAGCGACAGCTACTGACGGGCACTTACAGGCCCGCCGGTATCTCGTCCTGATCGCGTGGGCACCTGACCAACAGCACCGGAACGTGGGCGCCCCGCAAGAACGTTTCCGCGACGCTGCCCTGGAGCAGCCGACCTATGCCATGCCGGCCTTGCGTGCCCATCACCACGAGGCCGGCGCCCTGGCGTTGCACACAACGGGCGAGACAGTGCGGGATATCGTCCGCCGCGCTCTCCGTCTCCTCGATCTCGGTATCGCCGGGCACACCACGCTCGGCCATGGCCCGGCGCGCCTCATCGAGGGCGAGCCGGCCGTCTTCACGCAGCACGTCACGAAGCTGGTCGGGATTGAAATAGCCCGCGTAACGGGACGCACACCACGGATGGACGACATACACCGCATGCAGCCGCGCTTGCGTGAGCTGCGCAAATTGCAGCGCTTCATACAGCGCCCATCTGGACGACTCGCTGCCGTCCAGCGCCACGACGATCTTCTGATACATGATCCGCTCCTCGCAGACGTTGCAGACACCCGCCCGACGTCCTGATACCGCTCATCGCGGCAGAATAGCTGGATCATCGGCGCGAACGGCTCCACGCGCCTGACTTGCGTCAAGCAATCGCATGACGAGCCGGGAAAGCGAGGCTTCGCGCGAAAACATCGGCCGCCTGCGCCCATCACGCTATGCGCCGTGCGCGTCGCGAGCCGGCGATAAAGCCCTGCGTGCACACCAGGCCAACGCTTGATCAAGCTCAACGACTCGTGCGGCCCTCCGCCCACAATGACCCGATCGACAAGCGGCGGGCAACACGACAGTCACCTTCCCGCTGGCCTGCTTTTCCAACATCGGTACATTCGGGAGATACGACATGGCGGAACATCTGTGCGAACTTTGCGGCGTCAGGCCTGCGACCATCCGGGTCGCGGTCATTCAGGGCGGACGCAGAAGGCAACTCGATGTTTGCGACTATCACTACGCGCAGCTCACGCGGCATCAACGACAGGTGTCGCCGCTCGAATCGCTGTTTCGGGGCGGCCTGTTCGACGGATTACTGGACTCGGGCACAGACGGCTTCGGCGCTGAACCAGCCGCCACGCGTCACGACGGCCCGGTGAACAAAGGCGTCGACCTGCAACAGCATTTCAGCGAGCAGGCGAAGGAAATACTGCAACGTGCCGCCGAACGCGCCGTGCAATTCGGCCGCCATGAGGTGGACACCGAACACGTGCTTTATGAACTCGTCGAAAGTGAAGCAGTACAGCGCATTCTGTCGGCGCTGAAGATCTCCGCCAGCGATCTTCAAAAGCATATCGAAGCAAACGCGCCAAAGGGGCACGTCACGTCCAAAGCGCCGCAAGGCGAGATCTCCGTTTCGCCACGCCTGAAAAGTGCGCTCGAACGCGCCGTCATCGCGTCGCGCGAATTCGGACAGAACTACGTCGGCCCCGAACACATTCTTACCGGCCTCGCCGAGGTCACCGACAGTTTTGCCGGCGATCTGTTGATGAAGTACGGCCTGTCGCCTCACCTGTTGCGTCAGCAGACGCTGAAGCAGGCCGGCCAGGAAGAAGCCGCGCAAGCTCCCAGCGACACGCCGCAGCTCGACAAATATAGCCGCGACATCACGCGGCTCGCCCGTGAAGGCAAGCTCGATCCGGTCATTGGACGATCGAAGGAAACAGAGACGCTCGTCGAGGTGCTCGCCCGGCGCAAAAAGAACAACCCCGTGCTGATCGGCGAGCCCGGCGTCGGCAAGACGGCGATTGTGGAAGGACTCGCGCTGCGCATGATCAGCGGCGACGTGCCGGAAACATTGCGCGAAAAGCGCCTGATCGAACTCAATGTCAACTCGCTGGTCGCGGGCTCGAAATACCGTGGCGAATTCGAGGAACGCGTCAAGCAGGTGATGGACGAAATCGCCGCGCACAAGGATCGGCTGGTTCTCTTCGTCGACGAAGTGCACACCATCGTCGGTGCGGGCCAGGGCGGCGGCGAAGGCGGCCTGGATATCGCCAATGTGTTCAAGCCGCCGATGGCGCGCGGCGAGCTCAATCTGATCGGCGCGACCACGCTCGCCGAATACCAGAAGTACATCGAGAAAGACGCCGCGCTGGAACGGCGCTTCCAGCCGGTGCTGGTCGGCGAGCCGAGCGTGGAGCAGACTATCGGCATTCTGCGGGGGCTGCGCGACCGTCTGGAAGCGCACCACAAGGTCACGATTCTGGATGAAGCGTGCGTGGCCGCCGCCGAACTGTCCGACCGCTACATTACGGGCCGCTTCCTGCCGGACAAGGCCGTCGACCTGATCGACCAGGCGGCCGCGCGCGAGCATCTGTCATCCACATCCCGCCCGGCGGAGGTGCTGGAACTCGAATCGGAAATCGCCCAGATCCGGCGCGAGCAGGAATACGCGACGTCGCACAAACAGTTCGAACGGGCGAAGGCGCTCGGAGAACAACTGTCAGGCAAGCAAACCCAGCTCGACGACTCGACCGAGGCATGGAAGCGGCGTGTGAGCACGAGCACCGCGGAGGTGACCCGTACGCTGGTCGCCGAGATCGTCGCGAAAATGACGGGCATTCCGGTTGCCGACCTGACGCAGGAGGAGAAAACCAAACTGCTGCAAATGGAGGACCGCCTGCACCGGCGCGTGATCGGCCAGGAAGAAGCGATCAGCGCGGTAAGCGATGCGGTGCGGCGAAGCCGCGCGGGTTTGCAGGCCCGCCATCAGCCGCTTGCCGTGTTTCTGTTCCTCGGCCCGACCGGCGTCGGCAAGACCGAACTGGCGAAGGCGCTCGCCGAAGTCGTATTCGGCGACGAGGACGCCATTGTGCGTATCGACATGAGCGAGTACATGGAGCGGCACGCGGTGGCGCGACTGATCGGTGCGCCGCCCGGCTATGTCGGCTACGACGAAGGCGGCCAGTTGACCGAGCGCGTGCGGCGGCGTCCGCATAGCGTGATTCTGCTCGACGAAATCGAAAAAGCGCATCCGGACGTCTACAACGTGCTGCTGCAGGTATTCGACGACGGCCGCCTGACCGACGGCAAGGGCCGCGTCATCGACTTCGCCAATACGCTGATCATCGCGACCAGCAACCTCGCCTCCGACGTCATCACGGGCACGCCGCGCAAGCGTCCCGGCTTCATCGCGGCGGACAACGACATCGTTGCCGGCAAGAGCCCCCGTAAGGACCGGCAGCCCGACGGCGTGCGCGAAGGTGTGATGACAGTGCTGCGGTCACATTTCCGCCCCGAGTTCCTGAACCGTATCGACGAGATCATCATTTTCGAGTCGCTCAACGCCGACCAGATCCGTTCGATCGTGCGCCTGCAACTCGACAAGGTGGCGCACATCGCGAAGAGTCAGGACATCGACATCGTGTTCGACGACAGTATCGTCGATCAACTGGCGAAGGAGGCTTACCGGCCCGAATACGGCGCGCGTGAACTGCGGCGGCGCATTCGCCAGGTCATCGAAAATCCGCTCGCAAAGCAGATGCTCGACGGCGCGGTCCGCGAGGGCAACCGGGTGGTGTGCCGGTTCGATCCGCTCCAGGACGATACGGTGTTCGAACTGAGCGAAGCACCGCAGCAGGAGCTCGCCGGCACAACGCAGCAGGACAAACAGAAAGACCCGGACGCCGGCAATGGTGCGGCCGACACCGGGCCGGCCGCCAAACCCGCGCGCAAGCGTGCCAGCCCGGCGCGCAAGCGCGGCAACACGGACGGCGGCGACCACGCCGCGGGATAAAGCGAGCGGCGCCGGGCATGACAGCCCGGCGCTCCGCTAGACCGGCTGCGTGGTGGCTGCCGCGAGTTCCGCGATATCGTCGGTGATTTCGTCCTGACGGACCCGGCGATAGCTCTGCGTCAGTTCCTCGAGCGTATCCCGCACATTGGTGCGGGCGGCCAGCATCGCGTTCACCCTCGCCTCGTTTTCCGCGGCGAACGAGAGCATCAGTGCCTCGCAGATCTCGACAAACACATATTCCTCGACCAGACCCGGAAGCAGACGTTCGACCGGCAATGTGAGCAGCGGCGGCACAGCGCGCCTCGCCACCTGAAAGCGCGAATAATCAAACGGTATCAACCGGTGCTCGACCATCTTGCCGGCGGCGGTGCCGCCGCCCGGCAGCGCATGGATGATCGAGACGTGATCCACCGCGCGAACGCCGAGACGCGCGTAGAGCGCATCGGTAATGCGGTTGGCCAGAGACGGCACTTCGTCGGCGTGGGACACCGCGGGCGAACTCCATGCGACCGCAAGGCGGCGCTCGCTGGCCGCCATCTCGCCGCGCGTGCCGACGAGCAGCAGCTCGCACCGTGCGCTATCGACGCGAGTCCGTACATAGTCCAGCACCTGCTCGTTGAATGAGCCGACGAAGCCCTGCTCCGAGCACAGCGCGATCACGATCCGCGCGCCATGATCCGGCTCGTCCAGAGGTGCCTGCGCCCCTCTGCCGTAGGCCAGCACGGCGCCGATCGCGGCCCCCACGGTCGCAGCCGACGAGCGGATACCGGGCAGCCGCCGCTGCGCTTCGCGTGAGCGAGCTGCGGCAATGCCGCGCATCGCGCCGATCACGGCGTCCAGTTGGCGCGCGGTGGCGGTACGCGCTTCGATTTCCGCGAGTCTGCCGCTCATTTGCCACTCCCGGTCCGGGCGGGGACATTCGCCGCTTCCTGCGTCAGGCGCTGCACGATCTCGCGAACCGTCGTGACGAGCGCGGCCTGCGTGGCGGGATCCAACGGCGCATCCACCCAGCCGGCTTCCATGCTTGCGCCCGGCAGTTGTTGCGCGAGTTGAGCCCGCGCTTCAGTGGCAATCGCCGGCGGCGCGGCATCGAACACACCCTCCGCCAGTGCGGCAAGCAGCGCGATTTCATCCACCGTGCGCAGCGGCCTGAATCGCGGTTGCGCGATCAGTGCCCGGATGCGTTCGCCGCGCGCGATCTTACCGGCGACGTGGGCATCCGTCAGACCGCCGAAGCGGCTGAACATCTCGAGCTCCAGGAACTGCGCGTAGTCGAGCCGCAAACGGCCCGACACCTCGCGCAAGGCTGGATGCTGCGCCTTGCCGCCCACCCGGCTCACGCTCAGCCCGACGTCCACGGCAGGACGCTGGTTGGCTGCAAATAGCGCGGCATCCAGCACGATCTGGCCGTCCGTGATCGAAATCAGATTGGTCGGGATATAGGCGGACAGATTGCCCGCGTCGGTTTCCGCGATCGGCAATGCCGTCAATGAGCCGCCGCCGAGCTTGGCCGACAGCTTCGCCGCGCGTTCGAGCAACCGCGCGTGAACGTAGAAGATGTCGCCGGGATAGGCTTCGCGTCCCGGCGGCTCGCGTGTGAGCAGTGCCAACTCCCGATGGGTCGCGGCATGCTTGGTGAGATCGTCGATGACGACCAGCGCGTGCTGCCCGCGGTCGCGAAAGTACTCGGCGATCGTGACGCCCGCGAACGGCGCGATCCATTGCAATCCGGCCGCCGAAGCCGCCGGCGCCACCACGAACACGCAGCGCTCGGGCGCGCCGTAGCGGCGCACGGATTCGATCACCTGCTGCACGGCCGTCGAGCGCTGGCCGATCGCCACATAGATGCAGATCATGTCCGAGTGCTTCTGGTTGACGATCGCGTCGAGGGCCAGGGCGGTCTTGCCGGTTGCACGATCGCCGATGATCAGTTCCCGCTGTCCGCGACCCACGGCGAAGAGCGCGTCGACGATCAGCACGCCGGTTTCGACAGGCTCGCTGACCAGGTCGCGATCGATGATCGCCGGTGCGGGCCGCTCGATCGGCATGCGCTTCGCCGCGGACACCGGCTCGTCGCGATCGAGCGGCCGGCCTAGCGGGTCGATCACGCGCCCGAGCAGGCCTTCGCCGACCGGCACCTCGATCACCGCGCCGGTGCGAGTCACGCGCGCGCCGGCTTCGACCGTGGCGCCGTCGTCCAGCAGCACGACGCTCATCAGATCGGCTTCCAGCGTATGCACGAAGCCGCTCGCGCCGCTTTCGAAGCGCAGCAGTTCGTCGAGCGCCGCATCGGCCAGCCCCGAAACGAACGCGATACCGTCGCCGATCCGCTCCACGCGGCCGAGCGTGTCGGCATAAGGCGCGGCCGCCGTGCGAGCCAGCGCCTTGCGCTGCGCCGCGAGCCAGGCGTCGTCGCTCATTTCAGCGGGCAGCATGACTGTCATCGAGCAGCGCCTCCTTGATGCGAACGAGTTCCGCGCCGAAGCTATTGCGCACCACGGCATGCGGCGAGCGCAGTTCGAGGCCGGCTATCAGTTGCGGATCCACTTCGAAGTTGACCGGCACATCGCGCTTCAGGCACGTTGCCAGCATCGCGCGGCACTGGTCCTGTTCCTGCGGGCTCAACGCTCGCGGCGCGGCGAGTATCGGCACCGCGCCATCCTCCCAGAATCCGCCACGCGCGCTTTCCGGAAGTCGTGCGATTCCCTCGGCGAGGCCGTCGACAAAACCGCTCACGCGCATGCTCTCTGGCAACCTGTCGAGCAGCTTGGCGGCGATATCCACGGCAAGCCGGCTGGCGCGTTCGGACGCGAGTTTGTCCTGCTCGGCGCGCGCTCCCGCGGCTTCGCCTTTCGCCGCTGCTCGCAATGCGTCCGCGTCGGCCTGAGCGGCGTTCAGAAGCGCCTGCTTCTGCGCCGCGGCTTCCGCCGCGACGGCTTTCATGGCTTCGCCGTGCGCCGCCGCGAGCTGCTGCGTTTCCTGGGTTGCCTTGTCGCGTTCCTGCACTGCTACGAGCTTCGCCGCCTCGGCATCGGCGATCAGGGCCTGCGCCGTCTTCTGACGTTCAGCGATGATGCCTGCGACCGGGCGGAACAGGAAACGCGCAAGCAGCCATATCAGCACCAGTGCATTGATGGTCTGAAGCGCGAGCGTCCACCAGTCGATTCGCATGGTGTCCGCCTATTTCGCAAACGGGTTGGCAAACAGCAGCAGCAAGGCGATCACGAGGCAATAGATCGCCATCGTCTCGATCATGGCCAGCCCGACGAACAGCGTGCGCGACACGGTGCCTGCCGAATCCGGCTGCCGTGCGATCGCGTCCATTGCCGCGGCGACCGCCCGGCCTTCGGCAAGCGCCGGCCCGATCGCGCCGAACGAGACGGCAAACGCTGCCGCGGCGATACTGACGACTTCGATAAGGTTATTCATGAGACTTCGCCCTTTTTGACACTGACATGGTGCGGATCGCCGATCGCGGCGCCGATGAAGACCATCGAGAGAACAGCAAAGATGTAGGCCTGGACCGCGCCCGTGAGCAGATCCAGCGCCATGAGCGGAATCGGCACCAGCAGGCCGGCGAGCGACAGCAGAATGCCGATCACGAACACGCCGCTCATGACGTTGCCGAACAGGCGAACCACGAGTGAGAACGTGCGCGTGATCTGCTCGACGACGTTCAGCGGAATCATCACCCAGCTCGGCTCCGCGAACGACGCGAGATAGCCCGTCGCGCCGCGGCTGCGAATGCCGTAAAAGACCGTGGCGCCGAGCACGATCAGCGCGAGCGCGGCGTCGGTTTCGAGGTGCGCGGTAGGCGGCGTGACGCCCGGCACCAGCGCGCACCAGTTGGCGACCAGTACGAAGATGAACAGCGTGCCGATCAGCGCGCGATACGTTGCCGCCTCGGTTTGCATGGTGTCGCGAATCTGCTGGTCGATCGTTTCGACGAGCAGTTCGAGCGCGGTTTGCGTCTTCCCTGGCGCAAGCGAGAGTCTTCGGCTCAGCACGACGGCCCCGGCGGTGACAATGGCCATGATGCCCCAGGTGATCAGCACGGGCCCGGTGATCGGGACCGGGCCAAGCTGCAGAAGCGGCGAGATGGTGAGCGGTGATTCGGTCATGACAGGCCTCCGTAACGCCGCAGCGCGATCCTGCGTGTGAGCAGCACGCCCGCCATCCCCGCAAGCAGCGCCAGCGCGCCGACGCGTACGAGCACGAACAGCAACGCACAGGTCAGCGCGATGCGCGCGATTTGCAGTGCCAGCGCCGCTAACGTTCGGCCAGCCGTGAACAACGGCCAGTTCCAGCGCAGCGAAAGGAAATGCCACGCGCCCGCGACCACGCCGACCGCGAGTCCGATCACGAGCTGGGCGGCGAGCGGCGGTAGCGGCCATGCCAGCGCACTATTCACGGTGTGCTCCTTGTTGACGATGCATCCATTTCCATGCGGACCAGAAACCGAGCGCTGCTCCCAGCATCAGAAGCGGCGCCGAGAAAAATACCCGCGTACCGAAAGTGCGGTCGAGCCAGTGTCCCAACGCAAGCCCAAGCAGTGTCGGCACGACGATGGCCCAGCCAAGAATGCCGATCTGGCCGAGCCGGGTGCCGAGCGACGGCTCCGGCTCCGCACGCCCGCGCGCCGCGCGTTCTGCGGCCTGCTGGGCCGCGCCGGCCAGCTTGTCCTCACGAGGAGTGCGCTCGTCGCGCCGCGGTGTGCTCATTACAGCGTCGCTCCCGTGCCGTCCGGATTTGCGCCGTCGCCCCCGGCCCGCGGCCGCAGGTAGCGCAGCATCTGACGCACCGCGCGCGCATGCAGCCGCATCTGGTCGACGCGGGCACGCCGCACCGCTTCGTCTTCGTCGGCGTGACGGCTGCGCACGATCGCCTCGAGGCCTTCCAGCGAATCGCCCGGAATCGCTTCGCGGCAAGCGATGGACACCGTCGCGCCGCCCGACACCAGCAGCACGCCGCCGTTCACCGCGCAGTAGCGCAACTCCTTGTCCGTGCCCGTCCAGCGGACCACCGACGACGTCAACTGGGTGACGAAATCGGCATGCCCAATACGGATGCCGAACGAACCGCTTGCGTCTTCCGCCCGCAACGAGACGATTTCGACGCCGTCGAACCAGACTCGCGACGGCGTCGCGATGGTGAGCCTCAAAGCATCCTTGCTCATGCCGTCGACTCCTTTCCAGCAGGAGCAGCCTGTTGCGCGGCGGTCTGTTGCGCGGCGGCCGCTTCCCTTTGGCGCCCTTCATCGAGTGTGCCGATCATGTACAACGAACTCTCCTGCCACGTATCGCATTCGCCCGCGAGAATCGCCTTGCAGCCGGCAATCGTATCGGCGAGCGCGACCGAGCGGCCGGGCTCGCCCGTGAACGCCTCGGTCACTGCGAACGGCTGGGTCAGAAAGCGTTGCAGGCGCCGCGCGCGGCCGACCAGTGCGCGGTCTTCGGCGCCCAGTTCTTCCACACCCAGCAACGAGATCACATCCTGCAACTCACGGTAATGCTCGATGATGCGGCGCACTTCTGTTGCGACTGCCGCATGTTCTTCGCCCACCACCAGCGGATCGAGCAGGATCGACGACGACGCGATCGGATCGACGGCGGGATACATGCCTTCGGCCGCCATCGAGCGGGACAGCACGACCATGCTGTCCAGGTGCGCGGCAATCGCGGTCACGGCGGGGTCGGTGAAATCGTCGGCGGGCACGTACACCGCCTCGATCGCCGTCACCGACACGCCGCCCACGGACACGATGCGTTCCTGCAAGCCCGCGACTTCGGTCGCCAGCGTGGGCTGGTAACCGACTCGCGACGGCATGCGCCCGAGCAGACCCGACACTTCGGCGCCCGCCTGCACGAAGCGAAACACGTTATCCATCAGCAACAGTACGTTTTGCCGACGTTCGTCGCGAAAGTATTCGGCGATCGTCAACGCCGTGAACGGCACGCGCCAACGTGCGCCCGGCGGCTCGTTCATCTGTCCGTAAACCAGTACGGTGCGCGGCAACACGCCGGAGGTCCGCATGTCGAGCAGCATCTCGTGACCTTCGCGCGAGCGTTCGCCGACGCCGGCGAACACGGAGATACCTTCGTAGCGCTCGACCATTGCATGAATCAGTTCCATCACCAGCACGGTCTTGCCGACTCCGGCGCCGCCGAACATGGCCGCCTTGCCGCCCTGAGCGAGCGGCGCGAGCAGATCGAGCACCTTGATGCCGGTCGAGAACAGTGTGCTGGTGCCCTTGAGCGACGCCAGCGGCGGCGCCGCGCGATGAATCGGACGACGCTCGATCTGCGCGGGAAGCGCCGGACCGTCGTCGCGCGTCGCGCCGGTTACATCGAGTAGACGGCCGAGCACCGCTTCACCGACCGGTGTTTCAATCGGGCCGCCGGGAACTTGCACGCGTGTGCCGCGCCGCAA
The DNA here is from genome assembly GCF_031570135.1 of Paraburkholderia sp. USG1. Lineage (NCBI taxonomy): Bacteria > Pseudomonadati > Pseudomonadota > Betaproteobacteria > Burkholderiales > Burkholderiaceae > Paraburkholderia > Paraburkholderia sp. USG1. Next base: position 32,864 of record NZ_JAMWXW010000014.1, read on the forward strand.
CCCGGCCGTGGTCTGCAAGGCCAGTGCGCGCACCATCGTTTCGCTCAGATGCGCCTGGATCTCGGCGAGCACCGGCGCAAGATCGTCCGGCGTGACGACGAGCGCATCGCCGACAGCGGGAAGCGCGTCGCTCTCGAACCTGACGTCGACGATCGCGCCGCGCACGGCAACAACGTAGCCATCCCGCGCCGTCGACGGGGTTGCTGAAGACGCTGCTGCTGGATGACTCGGCATGGTTGGGGCTTCCGCGGCAATGTGTGAACAGCCAGAAGATATTCCTGGAATGAAGCGCAAAACTGACTTTCATCAAGTGTCTAAGAAATAGGGACGAGAAAAGCGTGGGCCGCGAAGAAACTCTCCGCCCTTGCGCCGGACCTGCCGGTGCGCGGGCATGCGACCTTGCACGGACTGATCCAGATCAACTGACGGGCCTTCATGAAGTGACCTAATCCAGCTATCTAAAAAACAGTGAGGTCCGTCATGAAGAACCTGGCAGATTCATTTTCGGCACCATCCGTTCCAACTCCGGCCGGCCAGACTGGCAGCGCAGTAGCAAAGCCATTGCGGCTCGGCCTGCTCACCGCGCTGGTGATCGGTTCGATGATCGGCAGCGGCGTCTTCTCCCTGCCGCAAAACATGGCATCCGGCGCGGGCGCCGCTGCCGTGCTGATCGGCTGGTTGATCACCGGCGTCGGCATGTTGATGCTGGCGTTTGTCTATCAGACGCTGACAACCCGCAAGCCTGAACTCGACAACGGCATCTACGCTTATGCGCGCGCCAGTGCCGGCGACTTCGTCGGCTTCAATTCGGCCTGGGGCTACTGGGTCAGCGCGTGGATCGGCAATGTCGGCTATCTCGTCATCGTGTTCGGCACGCTCGGCTACTTCTTCCCCATATTCGGCGACGGCAATACGCCTGCGGCCGTGCTGGGCGCATCCATCGCACTATGGATCATGCATGCCGTGATCCTGCGCGGCGTGCGCAGCGCGGCGGTGCTCAACGCGATCACCACGGTCGCCAAAGTGATCCCGCTGCTGCTGTTCATCGTGCTCGCGGCCATCGCCTTCAGAAGCCATGTGATCGCTCAGGACTTCTGGGGCAATGCGAAGCTCGGCAGCGTCTTCACGCAAGTCAAAAGCACCATGCTGATCACCGTGTGGGTGTTCATCGGTATCGAAGGCGCCAGCGTGTTCTCGGCCCGCGCGCAGCGGCGCGAGGATATCGGGCGCGCCACCCTGCTCGGCTTCGTTGTGGTCCTGCTTCTGCTGATGGCAGTCTCCCTGCTGTCGCTCGGTATCGTGCCGCAAGGCGATCTCGCCGCGATGAAGAACCCCTCGATGGCCGGCGTGCTCGACAAGGCCGTCGGTGCCTGGGGCGCGGTGCTCATCAGCATCGGCCTGCTGGTGTCGGTGGGCGGTGCGTTGCTGGCGTGGACCCTGCTGGCGGCGGAAACACTCTTCACGCCGGCGAACGGCGGCGTCATGCCGAAGTTTCTGGCGCGCGAAAACAGTCACGGCGTACCGGCCAATGCACTCTGGGTGACCAACGGACTGGTGCAACTGTTCCTGATCATCACGCTCGTCTCCAACGCGACCTATCAGGCGCTGATTTCGCTTGCGACTTCGATGATCCTGATCCCGTATCTGTTCTCCGCCGTCTACGCGACTCGCATCGCCATGCGCGGAGAAGGTTACGCGCCGGCGGAAGGCGCACGCACCCGCGACATGCTGATCGGCGCGGCCGCAACCGTTTATTGCTGCTGGCTGCTGTATGCCGCCGGTCCCAAGTATCTGCTGCTCTCCGCTCTACTCTACGCGCCCGGCGTGCTGCTGTACGGCTGGGCAAAACGCGAACGCGGCGCACGTCTGTTCAAGCCGTTCGAGGCGGTGATCCTCGCGGCTCTGCTCATCCTCGCCGCCGTGGCGGCATGGCTGCTGTCCACCGGCGCGCTCGGTTTGTAAGCCGCCGATCTTCAGGAGAAACTCAATGACATTCGGCGTCTATTCCGAAATAGGCACGCTGCGCAAGGTGATGGTCTGCCGCCCGGGACTTGCCCAGGCGCGCCTGACACCGGCCAATTGCCGCGACCTGCTGTTCGACGACGTGCTGTGGGTATCGCAGGCAAAGAACGATCATTACGCATTCGTCAGCACGATGCAGGAGCACGGCGTCGATGTGCTGGAGATGCACGATCTGCTGGCCGACATCCTGCAAGGCCGCGAGGCGCGCGACTGGGTGCTGGAACACAAGCTTGCGCCCGGCACCGTGGATGCGGAACTGGCGGCGCAGCTCAGACCCTGGCTCCAGGAGATGGAGCCGGGCGAACTCGCCACACGCCTGATCGGCGGGATCGTTCGCGCCGAATTGCCATTCGAGGCCGACGGCCTGCTCGCGCAATGCACGCCGCCCTCGGGATTCATTCTGCCGCCGCTGCCCAACACGCTCTTCACGCGCGACAGCAGTTGCTGGATCAACGACGGCGTCGTGCTCGGATCGATGTACTGGCCGGCGCGGCGACAGGAGACGCTGCTCGCCACCGCCATCTACCGCTTCCATCCGCTGTTCAGCAGCGGGACACGCGTCTGGTGGGGCGGCCCGGAGACGGACCACGGCGGCGCGACGCTCGAAGGCGGCGATGTCATGCCGTTGTCGCGCGACGTCGTGCTGATCGGCATGGGCGAGCGGAGTTCGCCGCAAGGCGTCGCGCAACTCGCGCGGGCGCTGTTCGCCGGCGAATCGGTCAAGCAGGTGATTGCTGCGCAGCTGCCGCGCTCGCGCGGCGCGATGCATCTCGACACGGTATTCACCTTCTGCGATCGCGACCTGGTCACGATCTTTCCCGAAGTGGTCGATGCGATCCGTTGCACGAGTTTGCGCCCCGGCAAGCAGCCGGGTCAGCTCGACGTGCGGGCCGAGAGCGCGCCGTTCCTGGACGTGGTCGCGCAGGCGCTGGGTATCGGCACGCTGCGCACCGTCGCCACCGGCGGCGATACGTGGGAGTCCGAGCGCGAGCAATGGGACGACGGTAACAATGTGATCGCGCTCGCACCGGGCATCGTGGTCGCCTACAACCGCAATGTGTACACCAACACGCTTCTGCGCAAGGCAGGTGTGGAAGTCATTACGATCCCGAGCGGCGAACTCGGCCGCGGACGCGGCGGCGGCCATTGCATGACCTGCCCGATCGAACGCGCCCCCCTCTGACGCGAAGCGCGCGTCGCACCTTTGGAGAACCCGCTCATGGCATTCAATCTACGCAATCGCAGTCTGCTCAACATGCAGGACTTCGCGCCGCGCGACATCCGCTTTCTGCTCGACCTCGCGTCCGAGCTGAAGCGCGCCAAGTACGCCGGCAACGAAGTCCCGCGGCTCAATGGCAAGAACATCGCATTGATTTTCGAAAAGACCTCGACACGCACGCGTTGCGCATTCGAGGTCGCCGTGCATGACCAGGGTGGCCACGTCACCTACATTGACTCCGCGAGTTCGCAGCTCGGCCGCAAGGAGTCCCTCAAGGACACCGCACGGGTACTCGGACGGCTCTATGACGGTATCGAATACCGTGGCTTTCATCAGAGCGTGGTCGAGGATCTCGCGACCTATTCGCATGTTCCGGTCTGGAACGGCCTCACCGACGAATTCCACCCCACCCAGGTGCTCGCCGACCTGCTCACCATGCAGGAGTTCGGCGAGAAACCGTTGCATGAACTGTCGTTCTGCTACCTCGGCGACGCCCGCTTCAACATGGGCAATTCGCTGCTGATCGGCGGCGTGCAGATGGGCATGGACGTGCGCATCGCGGCGCCGCGCGAATTGTGGCCGCACGACGAACTGGTGGCGCAAATGCGGCTTCTCGCCGAGCGCACCGGCGCCAGCGTGACGATCGTCGAGGATCCGCATGAGGCCGTAAGCGGCGTCGACTTCGTCTACACGGATGTCTGGGTGTCGATGGGCGAGCCTGTCGAAGCGTGGGGTCCGCGAATCGATCTCCTGCGCCCCTATCAGGTCAACGCCGCACTGATGAAAGCGACCGGCAACCCGCGCACGCGCTTCATGCACTGCCTGCCCGCCTATCACAATCTCGACACCGACACCGGCCGGATGGTCCACGAGCATTTCGGCATGTCCGAACTCGAAGTCAGCGACGAGGTATTCGAATCGGATGCGTCGATCGTCTTTTCCCAGGCTGAGAACCGCATGCACACGATCAAGGCCGTGCTTGTGGCGACCCTCGCTTAAGGCGCCCACCATGCGCATTCTGATAGCGCTGGGCGGCAACGCGCTACTGCGCCGCGGCGAACCGATGACGATGGCGCGCCAACTCGACAATATCCGCCGTGCCGCGAAGCAGATCGCGCTGCTGGCCGATGGCAACCAGCTGGTGGTCGCGCACGGCAACGGTCCCCAGGTCGGGCTGCTCGCCTTGCAGGCCGCCGCCGCCGGCGGCGCGGAAAACACCGCGCCGCTCGACGTGCTCGACGCCGAGTCGGAAGGCATGATCGGCTATCTGCTCGAACAGGAACTGGCCAACGCATTGCCCGCCACCCGGCATGTCGCGACCTTGCTCACGCGCGTCGAGGTGGACCCTCACGATCCCGCCTTCGCGCACCCGACCAAACCGATCGGCCCCGTTTATACGAAGGCGCAAGCCGAAGAATTGGCGCAGCGCAATGGCTGGAGCATTGCACCGGACGGAACGGACTTCAGGCGCGTCGTAGCATCGCCGAAGCCACAGCGCATCGCGGCGCTGAAGCCGGTTGAATGGCTCGTGGAGCACGACGTGATTGTGATCGCGGCCGGCGGCGGAGGCATTCCGGTCACGCTTGCGGCGGACGGTCAAACCCGCACGGGTATCGAGGCCGTGATCGACAAGGATCTGTGCAGCGCGCTGCTCGCCGCCGATGTCGGCGCCGATCTGCTGCTCATCGCGACCGACGTGGACGCGGTATACGCGGACTGGCACTCGCCGAACCAGCGTGCGCTGAGGGAGATATCGGCGGCGCAATTGAGGTCGATCGCGTTTCCCGCCGGCTCGATGGGGCCCAAGGTCGAAGCGGCGTGCGACTTCGTCACACGCACCGGCAAACGCGCGGTGATCGGCTCGCTTGAGAATATCGAGGCAATGGCGGCCGGCACGGCGGGCACGCAGATCAGGCCTTAACACACCGTGAACACCGTGAGACAGCGCGTCTTCGCCAATGCGCCAATGGGTCTTCGCGGATGAACCTCCGCGAACGGCTCAGTCGAACTTCTACAAGGTCGACTCAGGCCGGAGCGAAAGCCGCTACTCCGTGTGCATCGGCTGTATCGCCTTCCTGTCCGCCGACTTGTTCCCGCGTTCAGTTGACGCGGTTGCCGATTTGGCGACGGCGGGCACCGTGGATGGCGCCGGCTCGCTCGGCATACCTATAGGCACGAGCGACCAGGCTGCCACGCTGTCCGCAGCATGCCGTTGCCGGACCGCACCAGCCGGCGGCGCCACGAAATCCGGCTGGAGAGCCGACAGAATCTCGAAGAACTGCCGGCTGTACGAGAGTGCCTGGGCTGCCCCCACAGGCGCAAGCAACGTGGGTAGACATAACATTTCCGGCAGACTGTCCGCCGCGCATGTCCGGGCAACCGCCTCCTGAGTCTCGGCAAGTCCAAACCGGAATGCCTGCAGGTTCAAAGCGGCCAGCCGCTCGAAAGCCTGCAGGCTCCGGGTGGTGATGCCGCACAGTTGGTCGAAGCCGGCACTTTCCACGTTGAACCACTGCCCGGGAATGATCTGAGCCATCACGCCTCCAAAGTTGATTGCCGGACCGCGCCGGCCGCCTGTCTGCTAGATGCCCGGCATCACCGGATACGGCTCGGTGTGATCCTCCACACGTTTGACGCCGGGGATGTTTTGCGCCGCCACCCGAACCGCGTCGACGGCTTCCATTGCATGGAATACGCCCCACAGATGCACGACTCCGTCGGTGACGACGATATTGCGGCCGGCAAAGCTCCATTTACGGCCCGCCAGTTCGCCCATCAGCATCGCGCGGATTTCGGCGTCCGAGAGCGTCACAGCCGACGCCGGTTCGTCCGGCACGCTGGCCAGCGCCTGCACGAGATTGGCGCGGCTCACGATACCCACCACCCGCCCCGCCTGCGTCACCGGCACACGCTTGATGCGCCGCGTCTCGAGAATGCTGGCCACTTCACCGAGCGGCGTGTCGGGCTGAACTGTCACCACGTCGGGGGTCATCACGTCGCGCACTTTCACCGCATGAGTCTTGATGTAATCCCTTGCTTCATGGCTCGCGGACCAGACGTCGAGCCATGAACTCGGCTTGCGCTCGTCGGTGCCGATTTCGGTGCGGCGAAGCAGATCGCCTTCGCTGATCATGCCGGCGAGATGGCCCTGCGGATCCAGAACCGGTGCGCCGCTGATGCCGTTGTCGACAAAGATTCTGGCGACCTCTCTCACGGTCATGTCGGGTGTGACCGATATAACGTTGGTGATCATGACATCGGATGCGCGCATGGTAAGCCTCCTGGACAGTTAGGACGATTGAATTCGCGGGACCGTCACGTTCCGTCCGTCATTATCGAAACGCCGGCAAGCTCCCCGGTGATTTCAGATTAGGCCGGCGCGACGCTCTGCCGTTTGACGTGGATCATCCCGAAGGCCGTTGCGTGCATCTGCCGATTCGTTCGCGGCGACAGAACCCTGGCGCTTGACGCATATCAACCCGGCACAGGCCGTCTGCTGTCGAATAGTCGGCATACCCATTGTTTTCCCGAGCGCGATGGAAATCGATCAATCATTCGACGAGTCGCATCTCGCCGCAGAGGTTCTCAGCATGGTGACGACGGTTTACGCCGAGACCCACGCGAACGCGAGCCACGCGAGCGCGGTGAGTCCCGACTCGCAGTTCGAGCGGGATCTGGGTTTCGATAGCCTCGCGCGCGCGGAGCTCTTCAGCCGTATAGAGAAAAAGCTTGGCGTACGCGTGCCGCTCGACGCATTTTCGACCGCCCTGACGCCTGCCGATCTTGCGCAGGCCATCAAGCGCGAAACGGCGCCCGTGGCCGCAGGCGGCGCCGAACACCCGCCAGTTCCGCAGCGCATTGCCGCGCCGGCCGCGCCTTTCACCGACACGCCGCACGAGGCGACGACACTGATCGAAGTGCTGCAATGGCATGTCGACAGGCATCCGCAGCGCACCCACATCATTTTTCTCGAAGATGGCGCAACGCCTGCCGGGTTGTCCTATGGCGAGTTGTATCGGCGCGCTGCCGCCGCGGCGTCCGGTTTGCGCAGCCGCGGCATCGGTCCGGGCGACACGGTCGCGCTGATGCTGGCGACCGGCTGGGATTACTTCGTCTCGTTCATCGCGATACTGATGAGCGGCGCGACACCTGTGCCGATCTATCCGCCTGCGCGCGTCTCGCAGATCGAAGAGCACGTTCGGCGCCACGCAGCCGTGCTCTCGAATGCGGGCGCCAAGGCGCTGATTGCCTCACCTGAAGTGGCCGGCGTGGGCCGCCTTCTGAAGCTGTACGTGCCCGCCTTGCAGCATGTGCTGACGGCCGCACAGATCGGTGTCGACCGCAATGAGACACCGGTGCCCGGCGCCGCCGCCGACATGGCGCTCCTGCAGTACACCTCGGGCAGCACGGGCGACCCGAAAGGTGTCATGCTCACGCACGCGAACCTGCTCGCCAATATTCGCGCAATGGGTTCACGCATGCAGATCACCGCCGGCGACGTGCTCGTCAGCTGGCTGCCGCTTTATCACGACATGGGGCTGATCGGCGCATGGTTCGGACCCCTGTATTTCGGCATGCCGCTCGTGATAATGCCGCCGACCGTTTTTCTGGCCTGCCCGGAACTGTGGTTGCAGTCGATCCAGCGATATCGCGGCACGCTTACCGCCGCGCCGAACTTCGCCTACGCGCATTGCACGCAGCACCTAGATGAGGCCAGCCTCGCGGGTCTCGATCTGTCGTCGCTGCGCTTTGCCTTTTGCGGCGCGGAGCCGGTCAGCGCGGCGACCCTGCGCTCGTTTTCGGCGCGTTTCAGCCAGTACGGGTTCGACGCGCGCGCGGTGACGCCCGTCTACGGACTGGCGGAAAACACCTTGGGCCTGAGCTTTCCGCCACCCGGGCGCGGACTGCACGTGGACCGTGTCGAGCGCGTCGCGCTCGGCGCCACGGGACAGGCGTTGCCTGCTCCGTCCAGCGAAGACGCAGTCGAAGTGGTCGGATGCGGCGAAGCATTGGACAGCGTGGACGTGCGGATCGTGGATGACAATGCTCAGGAGCAACCCGAGCGCCGGGTGGGCCACATCGAGTTTCGCGGCCCATCGGCGAGCGCCGGCTATTTTCACAACCCGGCGCAAACGGAGCGCCTGATCCATAACGGCTGGCTCGACACCGGCGATCTCGGCTATCTCGCCGATCGCGAACTTTTCATCACGGGCCGCGCCAAAGATCTGATCATTCGCGGCGGCCGCCACATCTTTCCCTACGAACTCGAGGAGGCGATCGGCCGCCTGCCGGAAGTCCCTCCCGGTGGGGTCGCCGTCTGCGGAAGCATCGACCGGGCGAGCGGCACCGAGCGCATCGTGATCCTCGTCGAAACAGCATTGACGCAAGCCGCCGCGCGCGAACAGCTACTGGCGCGCATCCATGCCAGAACGGTCGAACTGCTGGGCGCGCCCGCCGAGCAGGTGTGTCTTGTCGCCCCGGAGACCATCCTCAAGACACCCAGCGGCAAGATCAGACACGCCGCGACGCTCGAACAGTTCGAACGCGGCGGCCGAGCGTCGCCTGCGCGTCCCGCATGGCGGCAGTTTGCAGGTGTAGTCGCAGGCGCAATCGTGCCGTTCTCGCGACGGATCGCGCGCCGGGTTTCGCATACGGCGTACGGGCTCTATTGCTGGGCGGTTCTGGGCGCATTGGCGCCGCTGGTCTGGCCGCTCCTGCTGTCGACCGACACGTCGCGCAACTGGCGCCGGGCCGCCGGCCTCGGTCGTCTGTTCCTGAAACTGACTAGGCTGCATGTGGACGTTCAGATCGACGCCACTTCAGCGGCACTACCCAACGTGGTCATGGTGGCCAACCATAGCAGCTATCTGGACGGCTTGATCCTCCTTGCCGTACTGCCCCGGCCTGTCCGGTTCGTCGCCAAACGCAGCCTGGATCGCCAGTGGCCGGTCGGCCGGCTTCTGCGCGGAATCGGCACTGCTTTGGTCGAACGAAGGGAATACCGGGGCAGTGTCGAGGACGAACGACGCCTCGTCGGGCAGGCCGGAGGCGACACGCCTCTGCTGTTTTTTCCGGAGGGCACATTCGGCCGTGGCGCCGGCTTGCGGCCATTTCATCTGGGCGCGTTCCGGGTGGCGTGCACCAGTGGCCGCCCCGTCGTGCCGGTGGCGCTCGCCGGCGTGCGCGCGGTGTTGCCGGACGGCAGCTGGTTGCCGCGGCCGGGGGCGATCAAGGTCGCCGTGTTACCGCCGATCGTGCCCGACGGCTCCGACCTTGGCGCGATGGCCCGGCTGCGCGACGCCGTACAGAATGCGATCCTCGCTCACTGCGGCGAGCCCCCGCTCTTCACGCATGCCGTTCGCGGCCCGGAGCAGGCGCCTGAGAACGAGCAGAATTTCGCGAGCACCCCGTCATGATCGTCCTGCTGATAATCCTCAATGCCGCGGCGTTTCTGGTCGAGCAACTCGATCCCGACCGTCTGATCGCACTCTTCGCGCTCTGGCCGGTGGGCGGCAACGGCAACCCGGCATTTCACGTGTGGCAGTTGTTGACCTACAGCCTTCTGCACGCGAATTTCATGCACCTCGCGGTCAACATGTTCGCGCTGTATATGTTCGGCCGCGATGTGGAAGCCACCATCGGCCGCGCGCATCTCGTCGTGCTGTACGGCACGAGCGTAATCAGCGGCGCGCTGCTGCAACTGCTGGTGGGCCTTGCCGATACGACCGTGCGTGTACCGGCTATCGGCGCTTCGGCCGGCGTGTTCGGCCTGCTGGTCGGCTACGCGCTGCTGTTCCCGCGCCGCCGCGTGATCCTTCTTTTTCCGCCCGTGCCGATGCCCGCGTGGCTGTTCGCCACCGGCTACGGCGTGCTCGAACTCCTGCTCGGCATTGCAGGCGCGCAAAGCGGCGTCGCCCACTTCGCGCATGTCGGCGGCATGCTCGGCGCCGTGACGCTGTTACTGCATTGGATGCATACGCCACGCGAGCGGCGGCTCGGCTGAGACAGTCCAGGGGCGGAAGAGCATGGCACGGTTTTCGTCACGCGGGCAACGGCCTTCGCCAGCCTGGTCTGCATAAAAGGCGCATGGGTGTTGGATGACCCAAGTCAATCGCCCCGCATCGGTGAAGGAGATACTGGTCGCCACGTAATCATCGTCCGGAGAAAAGTTATGGCCCAACTTATGAAAGCTGCTGTCGTTCACGAATTCGGCGCTCCGCTGCGTATCGAAGAGGTGCCCGTCCCGCAGGTGGGGCGCGGCCAGATTCTGGTCAACATCAAGGCGTCCGGCGTCTGTCACACGGATCTGCACGCGGCTGACGGCGACTGGCCGGTCAAGCCCACCCTGCCCTTCATTCCCGGTCATGAAGGCGTCGGCTATGTCGCGGCCGTCGGCGAAGGTGTCAAGCATGTCAAGGAAGGCGATCGCGTCGGCGTGCCGTGGCTTTATACCGCCTGCGGTCACTGCGAGCATTGCCTTGGCGGTTGGGAAACGCTGTGCCAGGAACAGCAGAATACGGGCTACTCGGTCAACGGCGCTTACGCCGAGTACGTGGTGGCCGATCCGAACTTCGTCGGTCATCTGCCGGCGGCCGTCTCGTTCGAAGATATCGCGCCGATTCTGTGCGCGGGCGTGACGGTGTACAAAGGCATCCGCATGACGGACGCGCGGCCGGGTCAATGGATCACGATTTCAGGGATCGGCGGCCTCGGCCACGTCGCGGTCCAATATGCCATTGCGATGGGCCTGCGCGTGGTGGCCGTCGACATCTCCGAGGACAAGCTGGCTCTCGCCCGCGAACTCGGCGCAACGCTCACGTTCAACGCTTCGGAGTGCGACCCTGCGGCGGCGATCCAGAAGGAAATCGGCGGAACGCACGGCGTACTCGTCACCGCCGTATCGCGCAGCGCTTTCGCTCAGGCGCTGGGCATGGTGCGCCGCGGCGGCACCGTTGCGCTGAACGGACTGCCGCCGGGAGACTTTCCGCTGCCGATCTTCTCGACCGTGCTCAACGGCATTACCGTGCGCGGCTCCATTGTCGGCACGCGCCAGGACTTGCAGGAATCACTCGAATTCGCCGCACAAGGTCGTGTCCGTGCGCGAATCCATCTCGATCGGCTGGACAATATCAATCATGTTCTCGGCGAATTGAAGAGCGGGAAAGTGGATGGACGCATCGTCCTGAAACTCGACTGAGCAAGCCGAACGGGCAGCAGAGTTGATGAAAGAGGAAGCGGCGCGAGCGCCTTACCGGCTCGCCCTTTTTCCTCGTTTTTCATTTGACGCCTCTTCGCATGACGTTTTGGTGAATGCCTGCGCTTGTGGACTTTGTCCAGGGCGGGCGTGAAGAAACGATGGACAGGCCGCGAAGTGCGAGCGATTGCGAGGCGAGGATTGCGAGGGGACTGAAAAAGAAACTGCGGAGAAAGAAAGAGAAAGCGCGTGCCCGACAGAAATCACTCAGGCCCGGCAGCACATTACCGTGGCTGAACCGACAGCGTATTGGACATCTTGAGGCGCAGCCATTCCATACCCTCGCGCAAACCGGCCAACACGGCTTCGCGCTCCGTCGGAAACACGCTGCTGTGCCTGAACTCGTGTTTGAAAATTCCGTCTGGCGTGTGGTGGCTGAGCTTGATCGAGCAGTCGTAGCCGCCCGTTGCGCGATGTGTGGTTGCGGCGACCGACCAGTCGCCGTCGCCCACGCTACCCGAGATCGTCATGAGTCGCTCCTTTGTTGATGTGCCGTCCGTCCATGAGACGTCTTCGGTGCGTCTGCGCCGTTCCCGCGTCGCCGATGTGCCGGGCACGGCGGGCGCCACATGCGCGGTGCCCATCCGGTAGTTCCAGGCGAGCGTGTCTATCCCACCGTCAGATTGTCGATCACCGCATGAACACCCGGCGTCGACCATGCCGCGCCACGCGCGGCCGAGCGCTCCGCCATCGAGTCGACCGTGCCCGTCAGCGTGACCGTGCCTTCGTGCACCTTCACGCTGATGTGCTTCGCTTCGCGTTCGGCGTGACGTCGCAGCGCCTTGCCGATCTCTTCGCCGATATCCAGCGCGGCCACGTTGCCGCCGATCCGGATGAGGTTCGAAACCCCGGTCACACCGAGCATGTGTGAAATCGTGCGTGTGGCGACATGGCTCTGATAAGCCCAGTCGACTTCGCCGCTCAACGTCACCCAGCCTTTCTCGACCTGCACCTTGACCGCGTCTTCGCTCAAGCCGACCGTCCAGCGCATGATGGAGCGCACGGCATTGGCGATTTCTTCGTCGGTTCGCACATCCGAATGCAGCAGGCGTACGTCCAGTTCCACCACGACGGCCTTCACTCCTGCCACACGCTGCGCGGCTTTTTCCGCCGCAAGCTTCTCCGCGTAGCTGACTGGATGACCCGATAACGTAACGACACGGTTATGCACTTCGACGCCGATGTCCGTAGCGCTGACCGCCGGATCCCAAGCCAGTTCGTCTTCGACCTGCTGCTTCAATTCCATGTCCGACTTCATTGCGTACTCCTTGTTGGCATACGGCTGGCAACGGCGCGCGGCCCACGAAGCCGCTCGTGCTCCGCGCCGCCCCGGATCAGTTGATCTGCAGGCGCTTGCGTTCAGAGGCCGCCTTTTTTGGCAACGTGAGCGAGAGTACGCCGTCCTTGTACTCCGCCGCCGCCGCGCTCTCGTCGACTTCGCTCGCCAATGAAAACGCACGGCTCACGGCACCTGCATAACGCTCGCGGCGAATCACCCGCTCGCCTTCCTTCATTTCCTGATTCCGTTCGACTTTCGCGCTGATCGAAACAAGGTTGCCGTCGATTTTTACGTCGATATCCTTCTTGTCGACGCCCGGCAGTTCGGCCTTCACCGTGTACGCGCTATCGCTCTCCGTCACGTCGACCTTGATGTCGGCAAGCGGCGCTTCGCCGCCCGCGCCGCGCAGCGGCCGGAACAGGCCCTGAAAAAGTTCCGACATGGGTTCGAGGGGAAAGGGATCAAATCGGGTCAAGTTGCTCATCGTCCTGCTCCTGATTCATTCAATGACATCGTGGATACCAGATCGCGTCGCCCGCCTCATACCGGCCCGTTTCACGCTGAACCAGCGACCGGGAGCGGTGCACCCCAGCTTGTTCACACACACGGACTTCCGCTGCCGCAACGAACATGCTGTACCGGTAACTTTAGGCTCGCCTCCAAAGCATCAATTGACGTGTATCAAGTGGCGCACATCGCAGCCCGAGACGTTCGCAAGCATGATGTCGGTCAAGTCGCCGCGATGGGCCGCACCTATTCTGAAAGAACCATGATTGCCCGACGGAGAGTTCCATGCCTGCTCGCTTTTCACCGGCACATCAGCTTCCAACTCATATACGGCAACGCGAACTCGTGGCGCGGCGGGACTGGCGCGCGCTCGACCGCGCCATGCAGAGGCCGTCGACATATCGCCACCCGGCGGGCCGCATTCGCCGCATCGAAACGCACATTTCGGTCGTGTATCTGGCCGGCCGGTATGCGTACAAACTGAAGAAGCGCGTCAATCCGGGTTTCGTGGACTTCACGCAGGCACGCGCACGCGAACGCGCGTGCGCCGACGAATTCAGACTGAACCGCCGGCTCGCCCGTGAGATATATCGGGGCGTCGTACCGATTACGCGCCGGGGGCGCTCGTACCGCGTCGCGGGAACAGGCGAGGTCGCCGAGCACGCCGTCCTGATGCGACGCTTCGACGAGCAGGAAATTTTCAAGGCGTTGCATGCGCGGGGAGAACTCGATTTTGCGGAAATAGACGCCCTGGCCGGGCAACTTGCGGCGTTCCACCGGCGCTCCTCACGCACGCCGCCTCGCGTGGTCTTCGGCTCCGCACCGTTCGTTCAGGAACAGATGCAGACCGTGGTGGAAGCGCTCCGCCGTGAAACCGGAGCACTTCTGCCCACCCGAATCTCCGCCTGGTGCGAGAGCGAAGGCAAACGCCTTGCCGCGCACTTCGACGCGCGTCATGCAGGCGGCTTTGTGCGCGAGTGCCACGGCGATCTGCACCTCGATAACATCGTGCGGCGAGGCAAGCGCGTGCTCATGTTCGACTGCATCGAATTCGACGACGCCTTGCGCTGGATCGACGTCGCCAGCGACCTGAGCTTTCCGTTGATGGATCTGCGGGCGTGCGGCCGACAGGATCTCGCGGCACGCCTGTTGAACGGCTGGCTGCAACGGACGGGCGATTTCGCCGCGTTGCCGGGGCTGCGCTACTACATGGTCTATCGCGCGCTGGTGCGTGCCCTCGTGGCGTTGTTGAAAACACGCGATCACCCGCACGATGACGGCCTCGCGCGCGCCACGCCGTATCTGAATCTGGTCGAGCGCATGATCGCGCCGCAACGGCCGTATTTGCTGCTATGCCACGGCTACTCCGGATCGGGCAAATCAGTGGCGAGCGAAGCGCTAGTGAGTCTGGTCGGCGCCGTGCGTCTGTCGAGCGATATCGAGCGCAAACGCGGCCGGCCCTTCGCGCCTATCGATTCCCGTCCACTGCCGGCCGGGGCCTACACGCACGATTCAATCGATCAGCATTACGATCTGCTGCTGCGATTGACGCAACAGATACTGCTGGCCGGCTACCCTGCGCTGGTCGACGCGACTTTTCTCAAGAGCGCGCATCGCGCCCGCTTCGCCGCGCTCGCACACTCATACGGCGTGCCCGTCTTCCTGCTTGATTTCCATGCGCGGGCACGTCAACTCGAACAGCGCGTGCAGGCGCGCGCCGCCGCTTCTCATACGGAATCGGACGCCGACCCGCTCGTGCTGATCCGGCAACTGGCCAACGAGGAGCCGCTTTCCGCAGAGGAAATGCAGCGAACCGTGAGCTTCGATACGGAAGTGCCGCTCGCCGAGTTCGGCCGTTTGGACTACTGGGGAAAACTGTTGCGGCGGCTTTGCGAACCCGAAGCGACCGCGCCGCCGGAGGTCGCGCACGGCTAGCGCGCGGGTGTCTGTCCGGCCGGCTGCAACGCGAGTTAAATGCCGCTCCCGCTGGTGACCGCCGGAAAAAAGGCGACACGTTAGCCGGCGTGATGCTCCCCGTCCTCCGCATCCGCAGGGCCACTGGAAGCCGGCGCCGTGGCGGAGTCTGTAGGGTTGTGTTCATTGACGGGAAAGCTGCGGACTGCACGCCCGCCAGGCATGGTTGCCGCGCCTCCCATGCGCTGCAGCCACTCCTGCCACGGCAACATGACAGGATTCACCGCGGGATGCGTGGACCATTGATCAGTCGATGCGGCCTGCCACGTCGCAAACGCCTCGCGCAGCCCTTCGAAGAATCCGGTTTGCAGCCTTGTGGCCGAGCCGAGCCCCTGCTGCCAGAGATTGGTGGTGGTCGCCACGTAATCGCGCAACACTGTCTGGCAGGACACCGCAAGGACGCTCCAGTCCCGCGCCGTCGAGGCCGCCCGGCCAATGGCATGTGTCGCCGCCAGATCGCGCCGGATGCGCTGCATCTCGAACTCGCAGGCCTGCTGCCGGGCCTCGTGGCTGAAACTCCATACCTGTAGCGAGAACGACAGATTGGCGCGATACAGTTCGAAGGGCGTGACGGATTTGCCGGTCATAATGAATCTCCTGACGTGATGAAGCGGTCCGCCCGAGCACGACGGAACGCACGAACAAAAAAACACGCGCACGGCGACGGTGAGTTCAATGTAGGCTTGGCCACCGGGAGCCGGTTGACCTGCATCAATCACGGAATGGCTTACGGCAAGCGCGAATGGCGGACGCAAACGTGCCGGCTATCGTCGGCGGAAAGGAATTATTCGGCGTAATCTGTCTGGACTTGTCTATTCTTGCAGTGGAGCGGTCGTTCGCAATTCATCAACCTTTCGGAGATGCCGGTGGTTCTCAAATGGAACGATCAAAAGCACAGATCCGCTACAGCGAACGATTCCGACGTACCACTGGAGGATCGCTATCAATTGCTGATCGACGCGGTGCAGGATTATGCGATTTTCATGCTCGATCAGCAGGGCCGCGTAGCGAGCTGGAACAACGGCGCGCACAAGATCAAGGGCTACACGCCCGATGAAATCATCGGCCGTCATTTTTCGGTCTTCTATACCCCCGAAGACATTGCCTCCGGCAAGCCGGGCCACGAGTTGGCGCTCGCGATCGCGCAAGGCCGGGTGGCGGATCAGGGCTGGCGCGTGCGGCGCGACGGTTCGCGATTCTGGGCAGACGTGACGATCACAGCGGTTTATGATCCGGCCGGCACGTTGCTCGGCTTTGCCAAGGTCACCCGTGACATGACCGAACGTGTGCGTCTTGCCGAACTCGAACATGCGAGCGAACTGGCCGCACAAATCCAGCGCACGCGTGAAGACGAGCAAAGACGGATTGCCCGCGAATTGCATGACGATCTGGGTCAGCAGCTTACGGCGCTCAAGATGGGCGTCGTCGCATTGCAACGGCGTGTTGGCGAGAACGTTAGCGATCCTGATGGATCCGCTGCCGCGAGCGGACTGCAACGCCAGATCGACAGCATGATGGCTTCTCTGCGCCGCATCGCCGCCGACCTGCGTCCGCCATTGCTGGATGATCTCGGCCTCGCCGCGGCACTCGAGTGGTTGACGGACGACTTCACGCAGCGCTTTAACGTGGCCGCCAGGCTGCGCATCGATACCGACGACGCGGGCTTCACGCCTTTTGCGTCCTCCGCACTCTTTCGTATCGTGCAGGAAGCGCTGACGAACGTGGCGCGGCATGCGCGGGCAAGCGAAGTGGTGGTCGGAATTTCGAGCGATGCGACAACCTGCGCGATCCATGTCGAGGACAATGGCCGCGGAACCGTGCTCGAAGACGCCGGCAAGCGCGGCTCGTTCGGCCTGCTCGGCATGCGCGAACGGGTACGTCAGTTGCGCGGCACTCTGACTATCGACAGCGCCCCAGGCAGCGGCTTCAGAATCACCGTCCGGATTCCGCTCAGTGCGATTCGCCCGGATGAGACGCCGCCGGGTTGACCGGCCCGACTGAAGCGGCAACAGCGCGTGCTTCGCCGCCAGCCGTCTGCACGTCTTGCCGCAGCGCGGCAATCTCGTCGCGTAGTGCCTTGATGTCGCGATGCATTTCCCGCCGCAAGATCCGCTCTTCCTGTTCGACGAACGTCGCAGCGATGCTGGCGAAGACCAGCGACAACAATCCGTAGCCAAGCAACACCACGAAGGCAGCGAAGACGCGTGACGCAGGCGTGGTCGGCGCCATGTCCCCATAGCCGACTGTCGCGCTGCTTTCGAATGCGAGCCAAACGCCCTCGGCGTACGTATGCACGCCCGGTTCGAGCCAGTAAAACCCCGCCCCGGCAGAGGCGAGCAGCAACACGGCTATCACCAGCAGCAGCCCCAGGCGGCTCGGGGAGAAAAAGCCTCGTAACGACACTACGATGCGCGCCGCCACGAGCCCCACGAAAAAAATGCGCAACACCCATTCGGCCGGCGACCACGGCAACGCACCCCAAGCCACACTGATCGCCGCGCCTGCCGCGATCATGAAATCGTAAGCATTGCGCGCGAGGAACCGTTCGGGCTTGCGACTAAGAAACGCGAGCCGGCCAAGAATCACCAGGAATCCGGCGGACATGGACGCATAGAGCGCACGGCCAGCCAGATGAAACCGGGATGCAGCAGCCAGTTCGAAATAGAACGCGGGAATTGCAAGCAGGCTGAGAGCGAACAGCACCCACTGCATCCAGCGCCACGCCTGCACAGCCCGCGCGTCGTCGCGAACGTCGACGCCGGCGAGACCCGCAACGCGCCAACTCCCTTTCATGTCAGCACCGCCGTCATGACGCCGCGCCGATAAACGAGCGGAATTCCGCTTCGACCGAGCGAATCTGCCTGGCGCACGTGCCGTACAGCCAGCCGGGATTGCCGTCCGCGCGATACATACCCCGGCACATACCTTTGACCTGGATGGTCGATACGCCACTGGCGCTGCTTGTCCGCGTCGCCCACACATAGACGGTGCCGAACGTGTGCGGCTCGGCCGTTTCGATCGCCGTGTCGTCCGCTCGCCTGATCGGGGTCGCGGAGCGTTGCGCCACGTACAGTCTGGTGCGGGTCCATAGCCGTTCGCAATCGGCGGCAGAGGAACAGTCCACGTGAGCCTGTTCGCGCGCTGTTTCGAGCGCGACTTCGGTGTCGCGGCGTGCCGCGGTGCGCGATTCTTCTGTACTGCAGCCAGCAAGGATGATCATCAGCAGCGCAAAGACTGCCATCCGCCCGTTGTTCATGTCAGTCTGCCCATTTTCCCGTTCAACGGCACGATGCACCGTTGCAAACCATTGGCCTGTTTTTTAGAAACCCGCCTGTTTATAAAAGTATGGGCAGGACGCTTCCGGGCATTTGACCTGGATCATCGTCTAACGTGTAAGCCGCATGCCGGCACGCCGAGTTTTCCCTAACATCCATCGTGCGCCATCGTGTAGGGAAACGCTGACATTGACGCAGGAATACCTACCCCAGTCTCAGCGACACCTGATTTGTCCCATCTGTTTGATGACCAATACTGAATTCATCCGAAATAGAAATCGAAACATTCGCAGGGGACGACAAGCACCCGACTCATACCTGCCCGTGTCATCAGGAGACCATCATGTCAAACGCCGCTTTCCACGCTCACACGATGCCGGCTGACAGCCAGTTGCGCGACGCACCCGAGGCCGCCGACGAGATCAACCGGATTCTCACGCTGGCCCGCGAGGCAGGCATGCTGGTTACGCTGGACGGCCAGATCGGCCGCGAAAAGTACCAGAGCGTTGCTGGTTCACTCGCCGCTTTCCGGCGCTTCGCTCAAGCGCTCTGCAACGGCGCCATGCAAACCTCGGCGCGTTGAGGAAACTCCCGGCCCCAGGCGGCCACTTCTGACAGAAGGTGCGAAATGAAGCTGACCTTTCTCGGCGCGGCCGAAACCGTCACCGGCTCGCGGTATCTACTGGACGGCGCGGGGCTGAGGATTCTGATCGACTGTGGTCTGTTTCAGGGCACCAAGAACCAGCGCCTGCGTAACTGGAATCCGTTGCCCATCGACGTCGGCACGCTGGATGCCGTGATCCTGACCCACGCACATCTGGATCACAGTGGCTACCTGCCGGTACTCGTACGCATGGGCTATCGCGGACCTGTCTATTGCACTCGCGGCACCCGTGACCTGTGCCAGGTCATGCTGCGCGATAGCGCCAGACTGCAGGAAGAAGAAGCCGCGTACGCGAACCGCCACGGCTTGTCGAAACATCATCCGGCGCTGCCGCTCTACACCCTGGAAGATGCGGAAAAAGCCCTTGAACTGCTCGAACCGCGCGATTTCGACGTGCCGAAACAATTGAACGACCATGCGTGTTTCCGCCTGCTGCCGGCCGGGCACATTCTCGGCGCCGCGGGCGTGGTGCTGTGCGTGGAAGGCAAGGTCATCGCCTTTTCGGGCGACCTCGGGCGGCCGGACGACCCGATCATGCGCGCGCCCATGCCGCTCGCCCATGCCGACTACCTGATCGTCGAATCCACCTACGGCGACCGGTTGCACGACAAAACCGATCCCGCCGCCGAACTGGCTGAACTCTTCGCGACCACTTTCCGGCGCGGCGGCGTAGTCGTGATTCCCTGTTTCGCGGTGGGGCGCGCGCAATCGATTCTTCATTACATTGCCCAACTGAAAGCCACCGGCCGGATGGCGAACGTGCCGGTCTTTCTCGACAGCCCGATGGCGACGAGCGTCACGCAACTCTACCGGCATCACGTCAGCGAACACCGGCTGAGCTCGACCGAAGCCAACGCGATCAGCAACGCCGCGCAGATGGTGCACACCGTCGACGAATCCAAGGCGATTCTGAGCCTGAACGGCCCGAGGGTGATCATCGCGGGCAGCGGCATGGCTACCGGCGGCCGGGTCTTGCATCACCTGAAGGCCTTCGCTCCGGATCCTCGCAACACGATCGCACTGGTCGGCTACCAGGCGGCCGGCACGCGCGGCGCCGCGCTCGCCGCCGGCGCACCGACGATCAAGATTCACGGCGACTATGTGCGCGTGCGCGCTTCGGTGGTGAGCCTGTCGTCCTTGTCGGCTCATGCGGATTACGCCGAGATACTGTCGTGGCTGCGCTCCATTCCGCAACCGCCGCAGCGCACGTTCGTCACGCACGGCGAGCCGGCCGCCGCCGATGCGATGCGCCGTCACATCGAGGAAACGTATCACTGGCGCTGCGAAGTGCCGCTCTATCTCGAGACCGTCGAATTGCCGGGGTCGGTGGGCAATGTAGGCGTGGATCCGTGTGTCGCCGTCGCGAATGCAACGACCTCACGCAGCGTGCTGGCGCGCGTGGTTGCAAGCGACCGGGCCACCGGATAAAAGTCGCTGCGCTCCGTTCAATCCGGAATGATCCAGATCAATCCGCGTACAGCGCATGCCTGACACAGTGCCGATATGAAATCGTGCAGGGGACCATCACATGAGCGCACTGCCGCAGACGGCCGCCTGGGCCGTCGACGAATATCAGCTTGACCGCACCGCCGGCGTTGAAGAGAAACTGAAATTCGCGCTGCGTTACGCCGTGCTCGCACCGTCGAACCATAATACGCAGCCTTGGCATTTCATTCTGGATGGCGACAGCGTGACGTTATGCGCCGACCGGTTGCGCGCGCTGCCTGTGGTCGATCCATTCGATCGCGAGCTGATCATGAGTTGCGGTGCGGCGCTGCTCAATCTGCGCGTGGCGCTGAGCCACTTCGGGCTTGCCTACGCGATCACGCCCTTTCCCTCCTCCGCCGATCCCGACGTGCTGGCGCATGTGCGAATCGTCCACGACGGTCATTGCGACACCAGTCTCACACCGCTCTTCGCGGCGATTCCACACCGCGTCACCACCCGCGAAATCTTCGTGGACGAGCCGTTGCCTTCGCTCATCCAGCAACAACTCGAAGAGGCCGCCGAAGCGGAAGGTGCGGATGTGGTCTGCATTTCGAGCGCGCCGATGCGCGAGAGTCTTGCCGAACTGGTCGCGGAGGCCGATCGCGTGCAGTTCAAGGATCCGCGTTTTCGCCGTGAACTGGCCAGCTGGATTCATCCGCGACGCCATGCAGACGGTATGCCCGCGCTGTCCGCAGGAATGAGCGTGCTGCTCGATCTGGCCGCGCCGTTACTCACCTCCGTCATTCGAACCTTCGACCTGGGCGGTGGACTGGCCGCGGCGCATCATGCACTGGCTGCGGGCTCGCCGCTGCTCATTTGCCTCGCGACGCCGACGGACGACGCCGCCGCATGGCTGGCAACCGGCCAGGCACTGGAGCGGCTGCTGCTGGTCGCCGCGAATGCCGGGATCACGGCGTCCTATCTGAATCAGCCGATCGAGTTGAGCGGGCTGCGTGAGCGGCTAGGCAGCGTGCTGGCGATAGACGCGACGCCGCAACTACTGTTACGCGTCGGCCGTGGCAAGCCGGCGCCTCATTCGCCGCGCCGGCCGCTTGCCGAGGTTGTTTCCTGAGGCGCGACGCCTGCTCAACGCCTGTTCGACGAGGCCGCGATGAAACACTTTTTCAGACTCGGTACTGCGACGCGCGATCAGGCCCGCGCGCGCCCGGCCACCGGCGAGTCGGTATCGCATATCAGGCTGCCCGCGCCCCTGTCGAGCGGCGGCCTGCCCCTCCTGGACGCCCTCTCGAAGCGGCGAACCACACGCCGCTTCGCCGCGACCGATCTCGACGAAGCAACCCTCGGCCAGTTGCTCTGGGCCGCCAACGGCGTCAACCGCAGCGGGTCCGACGATAGCGGCGGACGCACGGCGCCGTCGGTGCTCGCCTTGCACGAAATCGACGTTTATGCGGCGCTCGCCTGCGGCATGTACCGCTACGACCCGTTGCAACATTGCCTCGAACTGGTGAGCGCTGCTGATCTGCGCGGACTGACGGGCTACCAGGACTTCGTCGGCGAGGCGCCGGTCGAGCTGGTTTACGTGGCCGACCTTGCACGCATGCATGACATTGCCGAGTCGCAACGCGAGCCGTTTGCGTATGCCAGCGCCGGCGCGATCGTGCAGAACGTGTACCTGTTCTGCGCCGCTGCCGGCCTCGCGGTCGCCGCCCGAAGCTGGCTCAATCGCAGCGCATTGGGCGCCGAGATGCACCTCTCGCGCGGCAGCTTGCCTGTTCTCGCGCAAACCGTCGGGCACTTCGATCTATCCGCGCCCGCCGGTACGGCTGACGCGCTTTGACGTGTTTCATTGCGGCAGTAATCGCGCAATGAAACACGAGGTCATCGTCCTCGCGGTGCCGACGCGATTGATTTTCATCACGACTGCCGCGCTTCGTGTCGCCGGTTGAAATCTCGCCATGAACGTGAGAGATGCCGCGCTTCCCAGTTGACGTGCATCAATAGCGCTATCCGCCACCCCGTCATAGTGATCCCACACCCACGCTGATTCAGCGTCGCCCGGTCCACGCCGCAATGCAGGCTCAGGCGCCGGCACTCATGGCCAACAAGAGCCCTCCCTAATCGGTGAAGCGTTCCAAGCGCTTCATCCCTTCATGTTTTATTGGAGGAGACTATGTCTACCATCGATACCGCCCCGCCCAACTCCACCGCGTTGCAGATCCCGCTTGCCCGGGACGCCAGCATCGACGGCATGGAGGCTTATCGCGCCCTCGTTGCCGAAGCGAGCCAGGATCACGAAGCGTTCTGGGCACGTCTTGCCCGAGAACATTTGACGTGGCGCCGCCCATTCACGAAAGTATTGAACGACACAGACGCGCCGTTCTATCACTGGTTCGAAGACGGCGAACTGAACGCGTCGTACAACTGCCTCGATCGCAACCTCGTCAACGGACTCGCGGAGAAAACCGCGATCGTGTTCGAGGCGGACGACGGCAAGGTCACGCATGTCACCTATCAGGCGCTGTATCACCGCGTATGCCGGCTCGCCAACGCACTGCGTGCCCGCGGCGTGAAGAAAGGCGACCGCGTGGCGATCTATATGCCGATGTCGGTGGAAGGCGTGGTCGCAATGCTCGCGTGCGCACGCATCGGCGCACCGCACTCGGTGGTGTTCGGCGGCTTCTCCGCCAAGTCGCTGCATGAGCGCATCGTGGATATCGGCGCGTGCGCGATCATTACCGCGGACGAGCAGGTTCGCGGCGGCAAGACACTGCCGCTCAAAACGATCGTCGACGAAGCGCTCGCAATGGCCGGCACGGCCGGCATCAAGACGGTGGCCATCTACCGGCGCACGGGCGGCCAGATTCCGTGGATTGCCGGCCGCGATACATGGCTGCACGAACTCGAAGCGGCGCAGCCGGACACCTGTGAGCCCGAGTGGGTCGGTGCGGAGCACCCGCTGTTCGTGCTGTACACGTCCGGCTCGACGGGCACGCCCAAAGGCGTCCAGCACAGCACCGGCGGTTACCTGCTGTGGGCTGCAGTGACAATGAAGTGGACCTTCGATATCAAACCGGCGGATGTATTCTGGTGCACGGCGGACATTGGCTGGATCACCGGTCACACTTATATCTGCTACGGACCGACCGCGGTCGGCGCGACGCAGGTGATCTTCGAAGGCGTACCCACCTACCCGAACGCGGGACGCTTCTGGGACATGATCCAGCGTCACAAGGTCAGCATCTTCTACACGGCGCCGACAGCCATCCGCTCGCTCATCAAGTCCGCCGATGCCGATCGTTCGGTGCACCCGGACAGCTTCGACCTGAGCAGTCTGCGCCTGCTCGGCACGGTCGGCGAGCCGATCAATCCTAGCGCCTGGACGTGGTATGCACAGCACGTCGGCGGCGGGCGCTGTCCTGTGCTCGACACCTTCTGGCAGACCGAAACAGGCGGCCACATGATTTCCCCGTTGCCGGGCGTCACTCCCCTTGTGCCGGGTTCGTGCACATTGCCGTTGCCGGGTATCGACGCGGCGATTGTCGACGAAACCGGTCAGGAAGTGCCGAACGGAAACGGTGGCGTGCTGGTCATCCGCAAGCCCTGGCCTTCCATGATCAGAACCATCTGGGGTAATCCGGAGCGCTTCCGGCAAGGCTATTTCCCCGAAGAGCTCGGCGGCAAGCTGTATCTCGCGGGCGACGGTGCCATCCGTGATCGCGACACCGGCTACTTCACCATCACCGGCCGTATCGACGACGTGCTGAACGTTTCCGGCCACCGGCTCGGGACGATGGAAATCGAGTCGGCGCTCGCCGCGCATCCGCTGGTGGCCGAAGCCGCGGTGGTTGGGCGTCCCGACGAGACCGCCGGCGAGGCGATCGTGGCGTTCGTGGTGCTCAAGGCAGAGCGGCCCTCCGGAGCCGACGCAAAGCGCGTGGCCGATGAGTTGCGCGCATGGGTCGGCAAGGAGATCGGCCCGATCGCCAAACCGAAGGACATCCGCTTCGGCGACGCCATGCCGAAAACGCGCTCCGGCAAGGTGGTGCGCCGGCTGTTGCGCTCGGTGGCCAAAGGGGAAGTCATCGTGCAGGACACGTCGACGGTGGAAAACCCCGCGGTCATTTCACAGTTCGCCGACGCCGCCTGACACGCGAGCGATCACGGATCGCGCATCTCTTCCCGCCGCGATCCGATGTCGCGCGTGCACCCGTACGTGCGCGCGCGCAACCCAATTTTCAGCGTTCCTGCATGGAACGGAGGATGTCATCATGAACATCAAGGCTCCCAATCCCGCTTCACTCGGCCTCGCCGGCTTCGCACTGACAACGTGGCTGCTCAGCATGATCAACGCCGGCTGGTTCAGCGGCAACGCGATGGGGATGGTGCTTGCCGTCGCTTTCGCGTACGGCGGCACCGCCCAGGCGCTCGCCGGGCTGATGGAAATTCCCCGCGGCAATACCTTCGGCGCGACCGCTTTCCTCAGTTACGGCGCCTTCTGGTGGTCGCTGGCGCTATTCGTGCTGTTTCTGCACGGCACGGTGCCGGCAGCGTTTATCGGTTGGTATCTGTTTCTGTGGGGCGTGTTTACGCTTTATATGTGGGTGGCGACGTGGCGAGCCGCACGCGTGCTGCAACTGGTGTTTCTCTCGCTATGGATCACGTTCTTCGTGCTCGCCGCGAGCGAATGGACCGGACTCGAATGGCTGCATCACGCCGGCGGCTACCTGGGAATGCTTACCGCGCTGCTGGCGTTCTATCTGTCGGCCGCGGAAATCATCAACGAGACTCATGGGCACGTGGTATTGCCTACAGGTGTCGCGAGCGAACGACTTGCTCTGACCTTGTCGATTCAGGAAGAGTTGCCGCTGAGCCTGTCGATCGAGGAAAAGCTGCGCAATGCGTGATGAGGCTTGCTGCTGACGGCACTTTGTGTTGCCTTTGGTTGCCGCAGCGTTTCGCCATCCTGGGCGGCGCTGCGGCACATTGAGCTTGTGGGGGGCTTTTCTGCGTTTCCATCGCGTCACCAGACCGTCGACGCAACACCGCCCGCGGCTACGCTACGCCATCTCGATGATCACCTTCAACGCATGCGAATCCGCCGCGCGGCCGAAGGTGTCGTAGGCGTTCAACACGTCGTCGAGCTGGAAATGATGGGTGATCAGTCTGGCGGGATCGAGCCGGCCGGATTGCACTGTCTTCAGCAACATCGGCGTGCTGACGGTATCGACGAGGCGCGTCGTAATGGAGATGTTGCGATCCCACAGCGATTCCAGATGCAGATCCGCCTTCACCCCATGCACGCCGATATTGGCGATCACACCACCGGGCGCTACCAGCGCCTGGCACAATTCGAACGTGTCTGGCACCCCGACGGCCTCGATCGCGCAATCCACACCGACGTGGCCGGTGAGTTTCATGACCTCCACGACCGGTTCGGCCACCCGGCTGTCGATACACGCGGTCGCGCCGAAACGGCTCGCCACCTCGAGGCGGCGCTCATCGCGATCGATCATGATGATCTGGGCCGGCGAATAGAACTGCGCGGTGAGCAGCGAAGCCAGTCCGATCGGGCCGGCGCCGACAATCGCCACGGTGCTGCCCGGCTGCACCTTACCGTTGAGGACACCGCATTCGAAGCCGGTCGGCAAGATGTCGGACAGCATCACCAGCGCTTCTTCGTCGGCGCCGGCGGGAATCGGATACAGACTCGTCTCCGCATGCGGAATGCGCACGTATTCCGCTTGCGTACCGTCGATACGGTTGCCGAGAATCCAGCCACCGGTCGCGCAGTGCGAATACATGCCGCGCCGGCAATAGTCGCACTTGCCGCATGCGGAAATGCACGAGATCAGCACGTGGTCGCCCTCTTTCAACGAACTGACCGCGGCGCCGACCTGCTGCACGATGCCCACCCCTTCGTGACCGAGAATGCGGCCGGGCTGACACGTCGGAACGTCGCCCTTCAGAATGTGAAGATCTGTACCGCAGATCGTCGTGCGCGTCACCTTGACGATGGCGTCGGTGGCGCTGGCGAGCTGCGGCATGGGCCGCTCGTCGAGCGACTTCTTTCCGGGACCGTGATACACGAGTGCTTTCATGGATTACCTCATTGGTCAGTCAAGGCCGCCGCGAGATGAGCATCACGCTCAGGCCGGGGTGTCATGCTCCGTCTTCGCCTCTTCACGGATCAGCAGTACCGGGCACGTCGCAAGGCGCACGCAGCGCTCGGCCACGCTACCGATCACCATGCGCCGCAAACCGCGGCGTCCGTGCGTGCCCATCACGAGCAGGTCGGCGCCGCGGCGTTGCACACAGCGTATCAACGCACCGGCAATGTCCTCGGCGATGCCTTGGGTCTCCACGATTTCCGCTTCGCCCGCGACGTTGAGTTCGCGCATCTGGGCAAGCGCGCCGTCAAGCAGGCTTTGCCCGACTTGCCGCGCGGCGTCGGTCAGCAGATGCGGATCGCAGGCGCCCGCGTACGTGAAGGCCGCCGATTGATCCAGCACGTAGACCGCCGTCAATTTGCCGCGCGCGAGCCTCGTGAGCTGGATCGCCTCGGAAAGCGCGCACTTCGAGGCTCCGCTGCCGTCCAGGGCCACCACGATGTTTTCGTACATGACTCACTCCTGAAAAAAACGTTGGAACGTCCGTTGGGAATCAACTGCGCGTGATGCCCTGTTGGAGAAGCCGTTCGGCCGCATCGAAGGCCGCACGTATCACGCGGTCAGGATCGGGCCCCTGCCGATGCTCGAGCGGCACCAGTTCACCGGTGCGCAGCACCAGATCGAGACGTGCGTCGAACACGGTGTGGTTCAGCGCCGTGTCCGGCACCGTGCGTCGCGCGTCGGGCATGTCCTTCGACGCCCTCGCGTGAATGGCCTCGAGAGCGAGATGGCAACCCGAGATAGATCCGCCGAACCGTTCGAGCCTCACCAGTTGTGCGGCTGCCTCGGACTCGATTTGCGCGGATCCCGCAAATCCGAGGTAGACGATCTGCATATCAATTCCCATGCGGCCTCCGCGCGTGCTGTCCTGCTGTCGACCGTTGCTGCAGCGAAGCCACATGGGCAACGAGCCTATTGAGAGATCATCGGCACTATTGGCGCCTTGCGATTGACCTGCATCAACGGGGTGCCAGACCCGCACAGCCTGCGCGGCAGCGTGTTTGAACGCGGTAGCGTTCGCGAGACGGCCTGGCCCCGGGATATGCCGCGTGTGCTATTTTCTGGAGCCCAACGCGGCTTAACTGTTACGACCTTTCCCATGCACGACACGCATACAGAGACGCCCCTCGCCCTACCGGCACATAGCTCACCGTGGGCGCTCTTCTGCATTTTTCTGAGGCTCGGCCTGACTTCGTTCGGCGGCCCGGCGGCCCATCTCGGCTACTTTCGCGACGAGTTCGTCGGACGCCGCGGCTGGCTCGACGAACACACATTCAGCGACGTGGTCGCACTGTGCCAGTTTCTGCCGGGTCCGGGCAGCAGCCAGGTCGGCATCGCCATCGGCCGGCTGCGCGGCGGCATTGCCGGCGCGCTCGCGGCCTGGGTCGGCTTCACGCTGCCGTCGGTGCTCCTGCTCGTCGCTTTTGCATACGGCTTCACGCTTCTGTCGGATACGACCTCGCTTCATCTTCTGCGGGGGCTGAAGATCGCGGCGGTCGCGGTGGTGGTCCAGGCAGTCTGGTCGATGGGACGCATGCTCTGCCCAGACCGCACACGCGCGACGATCGCGGCGGCCTCCGCGATCACCGTGATCCTGTTCGGCGCCGGCTTCGGGCAGATCGCGTCGATCGTCGCCGCAGGGCTTGCCGGCGCTGCGCTGCTGAGTTCGTCGACCGAGGTGCCCGGTGCGCCGCCCGGCATGCCCGGGTCCAGAGCGGGCGCGCTCGCCTGCCTCGCGGCCTTCGTCCTGCTGCTGTTCGGACTGCCCGCGGCAGCCGCCTATCTTCACAGTTATCCGCTCGATCTGTTTGCGGCGTTCTACCGGGTCGGCTCGCTGGTATTCGGCGGCGGCCACGTGGTGTTGCCATTGCTGGAAGCGGTCGTCGTGCCGCATGGCTGGGTTCCCGCGAACACCTTCATGGCGGGCTACGGCGCGGCGCAGGCAGTCCCCGGCCCGCTGTTTTCGTTTGCCGCGTTTCTCGGTGCTACGAGCAATGGTCATCCGGCAGGGATCGCGGGCGCACTGATCGCCACCGTGGCGATCTTCCTGCCTTCTTTCCTGCTGGTCGGCGCGGCGTTGCCGCTTTGGGGCAAGCTGCGCGCGTTCGCGTCGATGCGCCGCGCCATGGCGGGTATCAACGCCGCCGTGGTCGGCATCCTGCTCGCCGCGTTGTACGACCCCGTGTGGACCAGCGCCGTGCATACCGCGCGCGATTTCGCGCTGGTCGTCGCGGCCCAGGTGTTGCTCGGCTGGTGGCGAGTGCCGTCGTGGGCGGTCGTGTTGATAACGGTCGCGCTCGCGTGGTGGGTCGTGTGAAGCCGGCTCCGCCCGCTTGCCGAACGTGCGCGTGGAGCCCTTATACCGCACCGGCGAGCCCCGTCGCACGGCGTTGATCCAACTCAACGAGCATGTTCCGCCGTGCGGGTATGGTTCAGCAATACGTCCACGGCCATTACCCCACGGGGAGCATCACATGAACAATTCCCACTACCCGGCCACGCAAGCGGCCGCGGATCCCGCCCGCGACGAAGCCATCGCCTCCGGACATTTCTATCTCGTCGGCGGCGGTATTGCGTCGCTGGCGGTCGCCGCCTTTCTGATTCGCGACGCCGACATACCCGGCGCCCGCATCACGATCCTCGAAGCACTCGACAAACCGGGCGGTAGCCTGGACGGCGCCGGCTCGCCACAGGAAGGCTATGTCGTGCGCGGCGGACGGATGCTCGAAAGCAAGTATCTGTGCACCTACGACCTGTTCGACTCGATCCCCACGCTGGACGGCCGCAGCAGCGTCACGAAGGAAATCTTCGACTGGAACGAAACGATCCGCACTTCGTCGAAAGCGCGATTCGTGCGCGACGGCCAGCGCGAGGACACGCCCTCATACGGGCTTGCGGAAACGCATCTGCTCACGCTCGGGCGTCTGTCGATCGAGCCGGAAGCCATGCTTGGCGACAGCCGGATTTCCGACCACTTCGAGCCGGACTTTTTCGAAACCAACTTCTGGTACATGTGGTGCACGACGTTCGCCTTCCAGCCTTGGCACAGCGCCGCCGAATTCCGGCGCTACCTGCTGCGTTTCGCGCACATGACGTCGGGCTTCAACCAGTTGCACGGCATCATGCGCACGGTCTACAACCAGTACGATTCGATGGTGCGGCCGCTGCGCAAATGGCTCGACGAACGCGGGGTGAGATTTCGCACCAACACGCGTGTCGTCGATCTGCATTACGACGAAAGCGGTGAATTGAACCGGGTCGCCGGCATTGTGTGCGAACAGGAAAACCGCCGTGTCGAGATTGCGGTGGGCACACAGGACAAGGTCATCGTCACGCTCGGTTCAATGACGGCAGGATCGAGCCTGGGCGGCACGAATCAACCGGCCGTGCTCAATCATGACGACAGCAGTGGCGCGTGGGCGCTGTGGAAAACCATCGCCGCGGGGCATTCCGAGTTTGGTCATCCTTCCGTCTTCGCCGATCATGTCGACGAATCCAGGTGGCTCTCCTTTACCACGACGCTGCACGATAGAACGCTGTTCCGTCTGGTCCGCGATCTGACCGGCAACGTGCCCGGCGAAGGCGGCCTGATCACCTTCCCGCAATCGAACTGGCTTGCCTCGATCGTGCTGCCTCACCAGCCGCATTTCCTGGGCCAGCCGAAAGACGTCGAGGTCTTCTGGGGCTATGGGCTGCACATCGACCGGCCGGGCAACTTCGTCAGCAAACCGATGGCGGAGTGCACCGGCCGCGAAATCATGACGGAGCTCCTCGGCCACCTGCAGATTCAGGCCGAAGCCCCGCGTATTCTCGACGACGCCATCTGCATTCCGTGCCTGATGCCGTTCATTACCAGCCAGTTCCTGCGGCGCAAGCGCGGCGACCGGCCGCAAGTGGCGCCCGAAGGCTGGGCTAATCTCGCGTTCGTCGGACAGTTTTGCGAGTTGCCGAACGACGTCGTGTTCACGGTCGAATATTCGGTACGTTCCGCGCAGACTGCTGTGTACACGCTGCTCGGCTTGAACAAGTCTGCTCCGGCGGTGTACAAAGGGCAGCACGATCCGCGCGTGCTGTATGGCGCGGTTTCCGCATTGCACAGCCGCTAGACGGCAAGGCAGGCTTCGCGCCGTGTGCCGTACGCCGAAGCTTCACGCGGCGTGCGGCGTGTGCGTCCTTAGGGGAGTGCGGATCAGGAAGTCCATGCGAGCGCTTCATAATTGACGAGATGGCGCTTCAGCACGGTCATGAAAGGCACCAGCACCGCAGCCACAGCGCCGCGGTGCACCTCGGCGGCGCGCACCTTGCATTGCGCGACCGGCGCCTTGCCGGCCAGCTCGCGCATCTCGTCAAAAGCGGCCTGACTGCCGAGGCCGCCCAGACTGCAAAAAAACGCGACATGTCTGAACTTCCACCGGTTTTCGAACAGATACGCGCGCACCGGCGCGGATACCGCGCCCGCCCAGACGGGCGTGCCTACCACTACGAGGTCGTATTGCGCGGGGTCGAGCCCTGCCGGGACGATCTCGGCGGGCCGCTTGCGCCACGAGTCGGCAAGACAGCGCACATATCCCCAGGCGCCGCGCCGTTCGGTGTAATCGCAGATTTCCTCGAGGTCGGCGGACAGCATCGTGGCAAGCGTTGAAGCGAGCGTGCGCGTGGTACCGGTACGCGAAAAGAAAACGACTAGAACACGGGCTTCAGACATGACTCGCTCCTTCCGGGAAAAACGCTCAGGCGCGCATGACGCCATACATGTCGGGAGCATAAGTGGGACCGGCCGCCGGCTCATGACGCAGGTCAAATAACGCTTTCACGCACCGCGCTGGCGGCGCCGTTGATCTGCGTCAATGAGACCGGCGCCACCGTTCATAGACTCAAGCTCACCGATTCGCGCGTCACCTTTGCGTCACCTTTTCCTCCGGAGCGACTGTCATGAGCTACAAAACCATCGTTGTTCATCTGGACACCAGCCAGCGCGCCCATCCGCGGCTCGAAATCGCGCTGCGTCTGGCCAACCAGTTCGGCGCGCATCTGATCGGCGCGTTCGCCGTATTCTCGCCGGACCCGCGTTCGCTCTACGTGATGGCCGGCACCGCGGAGTATTACCGGACGCACGAGGAGATGCGCACGGAGCGCAGCGCTGCGCTCGAACGCCTGTTTCACGCCGAATTGCGGCGCGCAGGCGTGTCGGGCGAGTGGCTCGCCATCGACGAGCCGGCCAGTCTCGCCATACCGCGCGCAGGCCGCTGCGCCGACCTGATCGTCGCCGGCCAGGACAATCCGGGGGATCCGGAATCGTATGTCGGCGACTTCTTCCCGGAAAACCTCGTTTTGTCGAGCGGTCGTCCGGTATTGCTCGCGCCTTATGCCAGCAATGAAAGATCGACAGGCAGCCGGGTGCTCGTCGCGTGGGACGGCAGCCGCGAAGCCACGCGCGCCGTGCACGACGCGCTGCCGTTCATGCAGGCGGCGACCAGCACCACCATCCTCACCGTCAACGGCGCAAACGACGGCGAAGGCAGCCGCATTCCCGGCGCGGACATCGCCGCCGTGATCGCGCGGCATGGCGTGCGCGTCGAGGTCGCCGACATCGAAACCGGGCCGGGCGGATCGGTCGGCGAGGTGCTGCTCTCGCAGGTAGCCGACAGCGGCGCCGATCTGCTGGTGATGGGCGCCTACGGCCATGCCCGCTGGCGTGAACTGGTAATGGGCGGCGCCACGCGCACGATTCTCCGCTCGATGACCGTGCCGGTACTGATGTCGCACTGAGCGCGGCAGCTACCCTTCTTATTCTGGAGTGTTCGCCATGTATAAACAGATTCTGGTTGCCGTCGACGGCAGCGAAACCTCGTCGCACGCGCTGGCTGCCGCGATCGAACTGGCGCGCGATTCGGGCGCGCGACTGCAGCCGCTCTACGTGGTGGACGTGCCGTTGATGTCCTACGACGTGCCCGGCTACGACCCGTCCTACGTGCGCGACGCGCTCGTCGAGGAAGGCAGGCACGTGCTCGCCGACGCCACCGCGCTGATGGCCAGCGCGGGCGTGCAAGGGCCGTCGCGGATGGTCGAAACCGACCTCACGGGCGACGACATCGCGCACCGCATCCAGCTCGCCGCGCAGGAATTCAATGCCGACGTCGTGGTGCTGGGCACGCATGGCCGGCGTGGTGTGCGACGGCTGGTGCTCGGCAGCGTCGCTGAACATTTTCTGCGCATCGCCACCTGTCCGGTGCTGCTGATCTCCGCGCATTGTGCGGCGCCTGCCGCAAGTCTCGCCCGGGTCACGGCCGAGCCTGTCAAGGATCCCTCATGAACTGCAAAACCCTGCTGGTGCACCTCGACGACAGCACCCACAGCGCGGCCCGGCTCGACTATGCGCTCGATCTGGCCGCCCGCCACGAAGCCCATCTGATCGGCCTCTACCTGGTTTGCGAAGATCCCGCAGGGCCGCTCTTTCTGCACGGCGAGGACATCTGGACCGCCAGCCGCGAAGCGCAACGGGATAAGAGCCTCAGGAGCGCGCACGCGGCTTTCCTCGCCGCGGCGGATCGCGCCGGACGCAGCGTCGAATGGCGCGCGCCCGACGGAGCGCCGACCGGGACCGCGATTCTGCATGCGCGCCATGCGGATCTGCTGATCCTCGGCCAGGACGACCCGGAAGACCGGGACGCATTCATCGCGCGCGATTTCGTCGAAGACGTGATCATGGGCTCGGGGCGGCCGGCAATCGTGCTGCCGTACGCGGGACCGGTGCGGCCTCAGATCGAGAATGTGATGATCGCGTGGGACGGCAGCCGGGAATGCGCGCGGGCCGCGACCGACGCGCTGCCGCTCATCCGCGGCGCCGGTTTTGTCACGATAGTGAAAGTCGAGCGTCATCCTCATTACGGCGAGCCGACCGGCATCGACGTGGCAGCCTGGTTGGCACGGCACGGCATCGAGGCTGGGTTCACGGCCATGCCGAAAGTGTCCGGCGTCGACACCGGTGCCATGCTGCTCAATACGCTGGCCAACCGCCACATCGATCTGCTGGTGCTGGGTGCCTACGGCCACGCGCGGGCGCAGGAACGGCTGCTTGGCGGCGTTACGCGCACCATGCTTCAGTCTATGACCGTGCCCGTGCTGATGTCGCATTGAGCGACACCTCGATATACCTCGATACCAGGCGGGTGCGCCGGCTCCAGGGGCAATCAGCCGGCCATCCACGCCCCGCGCCAGCCGGCGGGACTGGCATGAACCCGGCGTTTCACGGACAATGAGCGCAAACACAAACTTTCCGCGCGGTGTTTCCCCGGCCTGTGGCCGTACGAAAAACCATAGAACCACCCGGAACAGACGTGCTTGCCGTGCGCGCCGCCGTACCGACGTCGTCGGGCGGCTCGTCCGATCCTTGTCCGCAGTCATTCCAAAGAGATGCACATGCCCGTCAGCGGTAAGACGCCCCCATCGCGCAGTGCCGTTTTGCGCGAGCGAACCGGCTCACTTGCGGCACGGCCCGCAGCAGCGGCCGCTGCCGCGTTCGTCGTGACGCTCGCCGCCATGCTGAGCGCCCGGCACTGGTTCGACCCGGCGCTGCTCATTTGCGTCGCCGCCGCCCTGCTTCTGGCCACGAGCGTGTTTTTGCTGTTGCGCGCGCGGCGCGACGGCCTCTCCGCACGCGGCGAGGAAAACGCCCGGAACAGTCAGTCTGCCGTGAATGAAGCGCGCATGATGGCGATCATCCGTTCGTCGATGGAGGCGATCATCACCATCGACGAGCAGCAGCGGATCGTCATCTTCAATCCGATGGCGGAGCAGGTTTTCGGCTGCTCCTCGATGGACGCGATCGGCGCGCCGCTGGCCCGTTTTATCCCCGATCGCTTTCGGGCGGCGCATGCGCAGCATGTCGCGCAATTCGGCGTAACGGGCGTGTCGGACCGCCAGATGGGCAAACAGCGCGTGCTGGCGGGCTTGCGCGCCAACGGCGAGGAATTTCCGCTCGAAGCTTCGATTTCGCAGATCCGCGACGGCAACATCCGCCTCTATACGGTCATGCTGCGCGACATCACGGAGCGCGTCAAAGCGGAACGTGCTCAACGCCAGGCGCGTGAGGAGCTGCGCGAGCTGTCGGCCAATTTGCAGAACATCCGCGAAGACGAGAAAACGCGTATTGCGCGCGAACTGCACGATGATCTCGGCCAGCAGCTCACCGCGCTGAAAATGGACATTTCGTCGGTCGAACAGGCGCTGGACGGCGCGGCAAGCGCGCCGGTACGTGAGCAGTTGCAAGGCATGCGCCGATTGATCGACGTGACCGTGGCCTCGGTGCGCCGCATTGCGGCGGATCTGCGGCCGGTCATGCTCGACGACCTCGGCCTGATTCCCGCAATCGAGTGGCTCGCAACCGACTTCACCAACCGTTACGGCATCGACGTGGAGCGCGACATCGAGACCGGCGACGCGCGCTTCAGCCCGGCAGGCGCCACCGCGCTGTTCCGGATCGTGCAGGAAGCGCTGACTAACGTGGCGCGCCATGCCGATGCCACGCTGGTCACGCTGAGCCTGCGCGCGGGCGATCAGACCTTCGTGCTGCGCATCGCCGATAATGGCCAGGGCGTGCATCGCACGGCCGAGCCGGGCGCCAAGTCCTTCGGCCTGCTCGGCGTTCGCGAACGCGCCCACATGCTCGGCGGCGCAGTCGACATTCATACCGCGCATGGCCATGGCTTTGCGCTTACCGTCACCATTCCGGCAGAAACCGTGCAGATGCAGGAGATGCAAACATGACCCGCGTCCTGATTGCCGACGACCACGCGCTGGTGCGCGACGGTCTGCGCCATATCCTCAAGGGCGCAAGCGGCTTCGAAGTAATCGGCGAAGCAGACGATAGCGCCAGCACCGTCGCGCTGATCCGCGAGCGGCCCGCCGACGTGCTGGTGCTCGATCTGTCCATGCCCGGGCGCAACGGGGTCGAGTTGATCAAGCAGATCAAGGAGGAAAAACCCACGCTGCGTATCCTCGTGCTGACCATGCACGCCGAGCAGCAATACGCGGTGCGCGCGTTCAAGGCCGGTGCGTCCGGTTATCTGACGAAAGAAAGCGCGAGCGCCGAACTGGTGGCTGCCGTGACCAAAGTCGCGGCCGGCGGTGTCTACGTGAGCCTCGCAATGGCCGAGCGGTTCGCACAAAGCCTGAACGAACCCGTCGATCTGCTGCCGCATCAGCGTCTGTCCGATCGGGAATTCGACGTTCTGAAGCGAATTGCCGCAGGTCAGACGATCACGGAAATCGCAGTCGAGTTGTGTGTGAGCAGCAAAACCGTCAGCACCTACAAAACGCGCATCCTGGAAAAAATGCAGATGCCGCACGAGGCCGCACTCGTGCGCTATGCCATGCGACACAAACTGGTCAGCGACGAAGACGGCGACATCTAGACGAGTCCGCATCGCCTGCGCCCGCGGGCCATGACGCGGGCGCAGGCGCGCTCTCTGCCGAATCCGCGCCACACGCGTCACCCTTTATCACCCAGGGGCTCTCCTGGTGCATCCTAGCCCCCTGTAGGAAACTCCCTACAAACCTTCACGCCCACCTACTCGAAGTTCATTCCGCGCCGATTTTATTTTGAGACAGCGCGGCCGATACTTCGAGCCATGAACTCAAGCCCTGAGAACCCCACCCTCCGAGTTTTTCTGGTCGACAACGCAGTATCGGTGCGGCGTCGTATGGCCACACTGCTCGGCGCGCTGGACGGCGTGGAGATTGTCGGCGAAGCCGAGGAATCCGGCGCAGCCCTCACGGGCATCGAAACTGGCGCGGCTGATCTGGTCGTGACGGAGTTGCATCTGAGTGGAGGCACCGGCATGGAATTGCTCACATCGTTGGCAAAAAAAATGCCCCATGTGATCGCAATCGTGCTGACGAACCACTCGGGCGCGTGGTTTCGGCGCGCCTGCCTGATGAGCGGTGCCCACTACTTTTTCGACAAGACCAGCGAATTTGATCTCGCGCGAAACACGATCCAGCGGATCGCCGGCGAACATCGCACGCGCGCCCTTCTACCATCCGGAGCACATCATGTCTGACGTCCTCGCCTATTCCGTCCCCGCGCCTGCAGTCGTCTTCCCGCCGATGTCGCCCGCTCCCCGGGTAGTGCCGATCGCCGTGCAGGCGCCGCGCAAGGACACACTGGGCTGCACGGCCTGCTCGATGCGCTCGATCTGCATGCCGCAAGGTCTGACGCCCACGGAACTGCAACGGATCGAAGCGCTGATCTGCCCGTCGCGCACGATCAAACAGGGCGAGACGATCTATCGCGCGAACGACTCGTTCCAGAGCATCTACGTAGTGCGCGTGGGATCGTTCAAGACCGTCGTCATGCACCGCGACGGCCGCGAACAGGTGACGGGCTTTCACCTCGCCGGCGACTCTCTCGGTCTGGACGGCGTGTGCTCCGGTCACCACAACTGCGACGCCATCGCGCTCGAAGACAGCAAGATGTGCATCATCCCGTTCCATCTGCTCGAAGCCATGTGCCGCGAGGTCAAGGCCGTCCAGCAACACGTGCACCGCATGATGGGTGGCGAGATCGTGCGCGAATCATCGCAGATGATGTTGCTCGGCACGATGTCCGCCGAGCAGCGCGTGGCGACGTTCCTCCTGAATCTGTCGGACCGCCTGAGAATGCGCGGCTATTCGCCGGCCGAGTTTTATCTGCGCATGACGCGTGAGGAAATCGGCAGCTACCTCGGCATCAAGCTCGAAACGGTGAGCCGGATGCTCTCCAAATTCCAGCGTGACGGACTGCTCGATGCACACGGCAAGAATATCCGGATTCTCGACCACGACGGTCTCGTGCGGGTTTGATTCGCGGTCGGGACCGCCGCCGGCACGCAGCGGGCGCCAGGGAAAGGCTGCCCGCGCGCTAAACGGGCTAACAGGCTAACGGACTACGAGCACTGCGGCGCCGGTTAACTTGCCATCCCGCAGATCGCTCAGCGCCCGGTTCGCATCCGTCAGCGCATAAGTTGTCGTGTCGATTTCAAGGCGCTGCCCGGTAGCAACTTGCATGAAGGCAAGTCCGTCCTCCCGTGTCAGATTGGCGACCGACACCACGTTCCGCTCACCCCACAGAAATGCATACGGGAATGACGGAATGTCGCTCATGTGAATGCCGCCGCATACTACCGTCCCTCCTTTCGCCACCGCGCGCAATGCTTGCGGAACGAGCGCTCCGACGGGCGCGAAAATCAGGGCGGCGTCCAGCTCGGCGGGAGGCGCTTCGTCGCTGCCGCCCGCCCACGTCGCGCCAAGGCGCAACGCGAGCTGCTGGGCTGCGCGATCGCCTGGGCGCGTGAATGCATACACCGTGCGCTTCTGATGACGCGCGACCTGCGCGACGATATGCGCCGCCGCGCCGAAACCGTAAATGCCGATCCGCTGGGCGTCGCCCGCCATTTTCAACGTGCGATAGCCGATCAGACCCGCGCACAGCAACGGCGCCGCCTCGATATCCGGGTACTGCGCCGGCAGATGAAAGCAATACTGACTGTCGGCGACGGTGCGCTCGGCATAACCGCCGTCGATCGTATAGCCCGTGAAGCCCGGCTCGTCGCAAAGATTTTCCCGCGCCGACAGGCAGTAGCGGCAATGCCCGCAAGTGTGGCCGACCCACGGCACACCCACCCGGTCGCCGACGGCAAAGCCCGTCACACCCGCGCCGAGCCCGGCCACCGTACCGACGATCTCGTGGCCCGGAATCACGGGCTGCTTGGGATGCTCGAGCTCATGGTCAACCAGATGAAGATCGGTGCGGCACACGCCGCAGGCGTGAATCTGGATCAGGAGTTGCCCGGGACCGGGCTTCGGGTCCGGCACCTCCTGCTCACGCAACAACGCTGAGCTACCGTCGAACACCATCGCACGCATACGGTTCTCCTCAAACCTGGTAAGCCAGCGTACCTATCAAGTCCCGCCGCGGCAAGCATCGCGACAAGATACTGCAGCCACCGCCGGCTGCGCTGCGGGCAATCACTCGCAAAAGCGGAAGTAGCCGCTATGCATCAGCACAGGTTTCCCGCCGATCTCGTGGAGCAACTGCCTCGCTGCGCGTTCGATCGGATGCCGGTTCGAGTCGAACGCGGCAATCAGATCCTCCTCGCGCAGCGACGCAGCGCCGAAATGGTCTTCGAGCGCTTCGGCGGTAATCGCGCACTGCACACGTTCGCCGTCCACTTCGGCCGGAAATGCAATGACGAGATCGCGCGCACAGTACTCCGGACGTTCTTCAGGAAAATGAATTTTCATGACCGTCACCTGATTCGTTGCGCAGGGTGCGAGGCTGGACCGGTCGTGTTCGCGCGCCTACGCGCCGCGCGCCACGCTTCGGGACGGAGCGACCTATGGGTCGCCCGCCTGTCAGCAGCATAGGACCAATGCGCGCGACGTCAAATTCAGGCATTCCGTCCTGGTTGACCGAAGTCAACGGCACCCAACCTGGTCCCCGTACACTGAAGTCATCCCCCGCGCTGGAGCATATGCCGTGATTGCCTTATTCCGAAGCTGCCTGGCCGCCTGTGCGGCGTTAGCGCTGGCATCCGGCGCCGCGCGTGCCGAGCCGGAACCGACCGCGCTGGTCGATCAGCAGCACTGCATGTTTTGCCACACCCGAGATGCGCCGTTCCTCGCGCCGTCGTTCCAGCAGATCGCCGAACGCTATCGCAACGTGCCGAATGCGCAGTTCATGCTCGAGCACAAACTGCGGCTCGGCGGCAAAGCACATTGGGGCGACATGGCGATGCCGCTGCCGGGCGACCGCGGCGGCCCGTTGTCGGCGGACGATGCGCATACGCTGGTGCAATGGGTACTGAGTCAATGAACCCGCCTTCGAGACCGCGATGTGTCGCGGTCCGCTTCGCTTGAACGACGGCCGTACGTTTCGGAGAACTTTCATGCGTCTCACTGTCCACCTCGACACGTTCGATCGTGTCCATCCGATGGCATTTGCAATCCTGTGGCTCGACAAGGACGCGCGGAAATGGTCGCGTGAAGGCCATCTCGGGCTCGAACTGCCCGAATGGGGCACGCTGCACATGGATTGCGGCAATACGCTCGTATGCGGGCCGCACGATACGACGCCCGTCTGTGTGCTGGAAGGGCTCGATCTGAATGACCGCGATGGGCCGTTCGAAGGCGAAACCGGACCTGCCCAATGGTGCGCCGAACGCGGCCGCACCCTGATGACCGGCCACTGGCATGTGCAATGTATCGACAACGAACAGGTGCAGCCGGAACACGGCCTGTTCGCCTCCGACAGCGACATGTGAAACGCTGATGTCTCGACCTACGGGAGGCCATCGTCATGGGACTGACCACCGATCTGGACGGTGTCCGTCACGCGTACGGACTCTGCTTCGTGCGTGTGCCGTGGGCCTATTTCACACGCTTGCCGCTCACCGAGCAATGGGGCGACGGCTGGGAACGCGCGCCCTATGAACAGCACGCCGGCCTGCCCTACGAGGACGCGGCGCAGCAGATTCTGACAGTTGCGTTCGACGGGCCGCTGCTGCCGCCCGACGCTGGGTACGACGGTTGCGCGCGCAGCGTCAACGAAATCAACCGCGGCGACGCGCCCTGGCTGCGCACGCAGGACTTCATCAACAACGCGCCGGTGCGAATTGCCGCGGGTGTATCGCTCGAAAAATTCGTGGAACTGGTCGAACTGGCCGGCGGCCATGTGTTTGCGCCGCTCGGCTGGGGCTCGTTGCGGCTCGCGCCCGTGGAGCCGGCCGGGCCTTCCGGAGCGACAAAGTGCGGGCACCGGACGGATCTTGCATGACCGGTGCCGCGCAACGCTAATCGCTTAACTATGGCTGTCGCCGTCGGCTGTCGAATTGAGCAGCATGACAAAACACGCAACGCCGACGATCAGGGCCGCGACGCCGTAGTGAAACACCGGCGGCTCGTCGAAGAGCAAACCGCGAATCGACGCCCCGATACCTGCCAGTGCCACAAATACGGCGATTGCCGAAAAAACGATTCTATTTTCTGAGCGGACCATGATGTCCTCCATGAAGTCTGAGCGGAGTGGTGAAGACATCATCGGCCTTGCGGGCTGGTGGGGTTTGACGAGCATCAATTGCCGTGGCCGTCACGATTTCTTTGTACGCGGCAACGCTGCATTCAGGAATGGATTGAAGCTGTTCGAACGCGCCGGCGGATTGGCCTTTTTTGAGCGGTGCCGGCTGTCCGGCTGCGCGCTGCCGGACAATTGCGCAAGGAGTTCATCTGTGCCGGAATCTTCGTCCGCACTCGGTTTTTTTCTGTTTTTTGCGCGTGCCCGCTGACCGTCTTCGGCATTTGCACTTCCAGTGCGTGTCGGCACCGATACGCCGGCGATATGTTCGACGACGGTCATGAACGAGTCCGAAGGCGATTGCGGGGCCTCGCCAGGTAGCATCGTCAGCACGACGATTTCATGCAGCGAGCGGCCGTCGACGGAACGGGCATGAGGAGCGGTCTTCCAGTTGGCATCCGCTTGCGCGAACGCGCCAATGACGCGCTCCAGTACCGCTGGCGACAGCACGCCGCCGTCATACAGGCTGATGACCACACGCTCGAAAACATGAAACGGAGTCGCTGCGGCGGCTTTTGGCATGCGTTTCTACTCCTTGATGAATTCGCTGTGTTCGCTCGCAAACGGACGCCGGAACGGATGGACTTGCGCCGGCCACAACGTCCGCGCGATCTTTCCCGCGGCCCTGCCGGGAACGGCCGTTGCTCATTTCGCATGAAGATAGTCTACGCAGGCAACCACGCGACGTATTCCATGAAACAACCCGGCAACGCACGCATCGGTATTTCCGGCTGGCGCTACAAGGGATGGCGCGACAGCTTCTATCCTCACGGCCTCAAACAGGCCGCCGAATTGCAATATGCGTCCACGCTTTTCCAGACCATTGAGATCAATGGTACCCACTACAGCCTTCAGTCGCTCGACAGTTGGCGGCGCTGGTATGCCGGGACGCCTGACGATTTCGTCTTCAGCGTGAAAGGCGCGCGGTATCTGACGCACTTATTGCGTTTCCGCGACGAGAGCGCACACGTTGCAAGCGCCAACTTTTTCGCACAGGGACTCCTCGCGCTCAACGAAAAACTGGGCCCCATTCTGTGGCAATTCCCGCCCTCCTTCTCGTTCGAGCCTGCGGGCATGGAGCGTTTTTTACGCTTGCTGCCTCGCGACACCGCCGCCGCAGGTTCGTTGGCCAGGCAGCACGATGAGCGGGTCAAGACACCGCACGTCTCGATTGAACCGAAGC
The DNA here is from genome assembly GCF_031570135.1 of Paraburkholderia sp. USG1. NCBI lineage: Bacteria > Pseudomonadati > Pseudomonadota > Betaproteobacteria > Burkholderiales > Burkholderiaceae > Paraburkholderia > Paraburkholderia sp. USG1. The sequence continues at coordinate 74,967 of NZ_JAMWXW010000014.1, forward strand.
AGACACTGCGCCACGCCGTGGAAGTGCGCCACGCCAGTTTTCTCGACGCGGCCTTCGTCGGGATGCTCAGACACTACGATGTCGCGCTGGTGGTCTCCGACTCCACCGAAGCGTGGCCGCTGGCGGAAGACCTCACCGCCGACTTCGTCTATATCCGGCTACATGGCACCGAATCGCGATACTCCGGCGCCTACGGGGACGAAGCGTTGAACCGCTGGGCCGCCCGGATCGACGCATGGCGCCGCGGCTCACAGCCGGACGATGCGCGGCTGATCGCGCCGCATCTTCACCCTCGCACGCTTGCGAGGCGGGACGTGTACTGCTATTTCGACAACGACGCGAAAACACATGCGCCCTTCGACGCGCAGCGGTTGATGAAACGGCTCGGCGTGTAGCCGGCGCAAACGGTGATCCACGACCCGTAATCCTGGCTTTGACTACGGCGAACGCGACGGGTGCATTGTCTTCGTATTTTCAGATCGACGGGCTAGTCCGCGGCATGTCGGACCCGGCACGTTAGTTGCCTCTGAACCAATTCCCGAAATGCTATTCGCGGCTGCGGCTTGCGAGCCGACTGCGACCCGCTTTGCGTCAATCCCCAGCACGGAACACAATGAAAGATCGATCGACCGTCATCTGCATCCGCGACGGGAGGATTCTTCTCGTAGCCCGAACGCGCCTGGCGTGGCCCTCGCGGTGGTCGCTGCCGGGCGGCACAATCAAAATCTCCGAATCTCCACTGGAGGCGGCCCTCCGCGAGCTCAAAGAGGAAACATCCATCGTGCAGTCGAGGCTCGATTACCTTTTCCAGTTTGGCGGCCTCGCGAAACGGCATCATGTGTTTGTCGCGGACCTCGCGCCCGACGTGTCACCTGAGCCCTGCAACGAAATCTCGCGGTGCGACTGGTTCAGTCCAACCGAAATAGCGGCGCTGCCGGCCAGTATCCCGACTCGGGCGATCGTCGAGTTGTTCCTGAGCTGGCATGGTGCGAAGGTCATGCGAGGCGAGCAGTGCTGATGAGCGGTTTCCTGCACGTCGGACGACCGCGTAACGCGCGGCGGCGCGTACGAGGCTGCGCGTTATGGCTGTGGTATGCAGCATATGTCACGCCACGCTTTTTCAACGTTTGAAAAAATGACGCGTTAGCGGCGAGAAAGAAGTGCCGCAGTTCGCCCGCTCCCCGAGGCCTGAGCGTTCGGGCCGGCAGGTCTGCCGGCAGCATCCGCGCGGTGGTCACGCCGCGCGCCGCTTACTCGCTTACTTATGGATTTCCTTGCGCAACGTGGCCACGTCGTTGGCCGTGACAGGCTGCGCGTGGTTGCCCCACGCACTGCGAATATACGTCAGCACCAGAGCAATTTCGACGTCGGTCAGCGTGGTCGCAAAACCCGGCATGGCCTGCCTGGGTGGGCCCGTGAGCGTGGAGGGACTATTACCCCCCTCCACCAGCAGGCGAATCAGCGAAGTAGTGTCTTCCGTGAGAACGGAAGGATTACCGGCGAGCGTCGGAAATGCGTGCGTGACGCCGCTGCCATCGTCACGATGACAGCTCGCGCAAAACGACCGATACACGTAGAAGCCGACCGGGAGCGAATCGGCAATCCGATTTCCGTTCGCGGACGAGCGCGCCGCATCGCTGCCCGGCGTATAGGTGCCCGACGGCCGCTGCGCGGGCAACGATTTGAGGTAGTGGGCGATGGCTTCCAGGTCTTCATCGCTCAGATACTGCGAGCTGTCCTCGATGTGCTCGACCATGCTGCCGTAGGCGATCGCCCCCGCCCCGTGTCCAGTCTTGAGAAATGCGGCGATGTCTCCCTCGCTCATGCGGCCAAGACCTGAGCCTGCGTCGCCGGTCAGGTTGGGCGCGAACCAGTGGTCGTTCACACCGCCCGTCAGATAGTCGCGCGAAGACTCATCGTAGCCGCTCTCCTCGAAAGCGGAGCCGCGCGGCGTGTGGCAGGCGCCGCAGTGTCCGGCTCCTTGCACGAGGTAAGCACCTTGGTTCCATTGCGCGTCATGGTCCGTTTTGGGCGAGAACGGGTCGCGCGGCGCGAACGCCATTTGCCAGAATCGAAGCGCCCAGCGCTGGTTGAATGGAAACGTTACGTCCGACGGCGGCGTGGGCTTCGGCACCGCGGGCACGCCATGCATCATGAACGCGTAAAGCGCGTGGACGTCGTCATCGGAGAGCTTTGAGAACGACGTATAAGGCATGGCCGGATAAAGCCGCTTGCCGCCTCGCGCCACGCCTTTGCGCAGCGCATGTTCAAAGTCGTCATAGGTATATAGGCCGATGCCGTATCGCGGGTCGGGCGTGATGTTGCTCGACTGGATGGTGCCGAACGGCGACGCGAGGCCAAGACCGCCCGCGTAAGGGGCGCCGCCCCCGGCCGCCGTATGGCAACCGGCGCAATCGGCGGCTTTCGCGAGATATTCACCGCGAGCCAGCGTCGCCGCGGCCACGCTGCTCGCGGACCGTTTCTCCGGTGGCGCCGGCGTGCGGGAGTCGGGCCGGCCGCCGGCCTGATCGGCCTCGCCCGTTGCGTTGGCGTGGTTTCCCAATGTGCTGATCCACCCGACAACGCATACGCAGAGGACGGCCAGAACGGCAGACGTGAATGTCTTGAGGCTGCGGTTGTTCCGGCTGTGCTTCATTGCGCGGCGTCCTTCACACTGGCCGCCCGTCGCGTGAAAAGCGGCGAACGGTCGCCGCGAGCAAGCCAGCGGGCCGCCACCACAAGCCCGCCAGCCAAGTAGGCGGCGGCACCCGGAACCCACATGATGAGCCCGCCGAGTTGCTGGTCCTGTAGCGGATCGACGCCCAGCGCGCTGCACGTCTCGACGTACGACGGATACCACAAGCCGGGCGAAAGCGTGATCAATGCGCCGAGCGCGCTGGTGTGCACCATCGTCGTGAAGAGCGAGAGCATGGCGTGGCCGCCCGACTGCCGCCGCGCGCCGTCGCCGAATACGGTCCACCAGAAAAGCAGTGCACTCACCAGGAAACTCGCGTGCTGCAACGTGTGTATGAACGGATGCGCGAGCGCGGCCTCGAACAGCGTTGGTGCGTGCCATGCCCATAGCGCGGCGGCGTGCAGCAGCCAGGCGGTCAGCGGTGCGGTCAGCGTCCGCCACGCATGCGCGACGGCCGGCGTTCGCACCGCGCGTGCGACCTGGAGCCGCGCGGCGCGCGGCAACGCCCAGATCCAGACGCCGAGCGGGCGGCCGAGCACGCACAACGGGGCCGCGATCAGCATCATCGATTCGTGCTGCACCATGTGCGCGGAAAACAGCGCGCCACTTAACGTATCGAGCGGCGACATCAACGCAATCACGAGCGTGGCCCAACCGGCAACGAATGCCGCCAGCCACAGCCGGCGCGCCCGCGCCGCCCGCCCGAGCCTGCCGCCGCGACGCTGCAAACGGATGTAGCCCGCCACGTACGCGAGCGCGCTCACCGCCATCAACGCGATCACCCAAGCCTCAAAGCTCCAGCCGAACGAAGGCGCCGAGCGCTCGGCGTCGCTCAAAACATGGGCACGCGCAAGCGGGCATCCGGTCAGCAGGAGCGTCAAGGCGGCGCGTTCGGCAAGTGTCTTCATCGGCAAGGCGGGAGAACCCATTGCGGAAACCACATCGCGAGTTGAACGACCGCGCTGAGGGCGCCGACAACCATCGCCATCAGCGCGAAAAAAGCGCCGCGCGACGCCCGCGACGCGTAAGCCGGAGCGTCCGCATGCCCCTGCGCGCGCCAGCTCGCCCAGCCAAGCCACGACGACAGCACGCAGAATCCGAACGCCAGCGCGCTCACCAGATGAAGCGGCCAGACCGCACCCGTCCCGCAGACCAGCCGGATCAGCGCGTAATTGATGCTTTGCGTGGCGAGCACCACCGTGGGCGCCGCGAGCAGACCGAGCCAGATATTCATGGTCGCGCTCCATGCTCTACAGGTGCATGCGCGGCGCGAGATACAGCACCGCATAGATAGGCAGCCAGCTCAGTACGACGAAGTACCAGTAAATCGCGTTCTCGCTCGTATCCAGAAGCCGTTTGCCCTCGAAAGGTCCGGTAAACAGCAGCGCGGCGAGCACGGCCGTGTCCACTGTGTCCGTGATCAGATGCGTGGTATGCAAGCCCAGCAGCAACCAGACGATGGAGCCATACGCGTTCGCGTACCACATGACGTTCAACGCGGCGAACTCGAAACCGCGAACGACCAGAAACGCCACCGCGAACGCCAGGCACACGCTCAGCCATATTCGGGCTCCGACACGATCGCCACGTTCCGCCGCGCGCTTCGCCAGTTGATTCGGCCACAGGCTCGCCAGCAGAATCACCGTGTTGACCGTGCCCCACAGCAAGCCAGGCGGCGGCGCATGCATCGGCCACGCTGCATTCACGCCGCGCAAATAGAAGTACATGGCGACTGCGATCGCGAACACCGTCCCTTCGATCGCCATGAGCCCCGCAGTTGCCCACCACATCAAACTGCGATGACTGAAGCCGAAGCTTGGGAGCTGGCGCACTTCGAGTGTCGAAGCCGCCTGCGCCGTGTCGCTTTCGCCCGGTTCGAGCAGTTTCACTCGCGGCCCCTCGCCCGCATCGGCGGGTACGTCGCCGGTCCGGCGTGACACCTCGTCATCCCAGGGCAAGCGCTCCAGCGCCCGCGCGATCGCATTGTTGCCGCGCCTCGGCCAGAACCACGCGACCATCGCCACGCCGACCGGCACGCTGCCCCACCACACGGCTGTCGGCGTGAAGATCGAGCCGATGAAGAAGACCGTTGTCGCGACGGCGCTGAGAAACGGCCAGATGGAAGGCGTCGGGAAAAGCGGCCGGGTTTCCGGCATCGCGTCGAGCGCGCTCGTGGTCAGCACTTCGCGCGCGCCCGCCGCGAGACCGGAGACTGTCGCCGGCTGCCGTACCGGTTCCCATAACGGATCACGTCCATGCACCACGGGCAACACGTCGAAATTGTGCGGCGGTGGCGGGCTCGGCACACTCCATTCGAGCGTGCTCGCGCCCCACGGGTCGGCCGGCGAGCGCTCGCCATGCCCGCGGCTCTTCAGCACGTTCACGAGAAACAGCAATACGCCGGCGCCCATCGTGTAAGCGCCCAGCGTCGCGCTCATATTCATCGGCCCCCAGCCGAGACCCTGCGGATAGGTCCAGATGCGCCGCGTCATGCCATGCAGGCCGAGCCAGTGCATCGGAAAAAAGGTGACGTTAAAGCCAATGAAGAAGAGCCAGAAATGCCAGCGCGCAAGCCGCTCGCCGAGCAGGCGACCGGTGACTTTCGGAAACCAGTAGTAGAAAGCGCCGAACAGCGGAAACACCGCGCCGCCGATCAGCACGTAATGCAGATGTGCGACGACGAAATAAGTGTCGTGCACCTGAAGATCGAGCGCGACCGAACCGAGCATGATGCCGGTCATACCGCCCAGCACCAGAACGAAGAAGAACGCCAACACGAAAAGCAGCGGCGCCTTCAGTTGAAGACGGCCAGTCAGCAGCGTCGCCAGCCAGCAATAAATCTGCACGCCCGAGGGCACCGCGATCAGCACGCTTGCCGCCGTGAAAAAACTCTTGCCCAGTTCGGGGACCGTGGTGGCGAACATATGGTGCACCCATAAGCCGAAGGCGAGAAACGCGGTCGCGATCAGCGACAGCACCATCGCCGGATAGCCGACCACCGGGCGCCGTGCGAAGGTCTGAATGATCGACGACATGAACCCGAGTGCGGGAATGAAAATGAGGTACACCTCCGGGTGGCCGAAGAACCAGAACAGGTGCTGCCACAACAGCACGTCGCCGCCGAGCGCCGGGTTGTAGAACTGGGTGCCCACCAGCCGGTCGAGAATCAACGCCGTGCTTGCCAGCATGATCGACGGCATCGCAAAGAGAATCATGAACTGCGTGACGAGCGTCGCCCATGCGAAGAGCGGCAGCCGGTTGAGCGACATGCCGGGCGCACGCATCTTCAGAATGGTCGTGATGAGGATCACCGCTTCGAGCAAAGCGGCAAGCTCGGTGAAGGTGATCATCTGGGCCCAGATGTCCGTGCCTTTGCCGGTTGCGTAGTCGGGGCCGGCGAGCGGCACGTAGCTGAACCATCCCGCTCGCGGTGCGGCCCCGAGCGCGAAGGCGACGTACAGCGTCAGCCCGCCGAACAGAAAAACCCAGTACGCGTAGGCGTTCATGCGCGGGAACGCCACGCTGCGCGCGCCGATCATCAAGGGAATCAGGTAGCTCGCAACCGCCTGCATCACCGGCACGGCGAACAGGAACATCATGGTCGTGCCATGCAGGGTGAAAAGTTCGTCGTACAGATCAGGTCCAACCAGACGGTTGCCTGGGCGTGCGAGCTGCGTGCGCATGACGAGCGCGAGCAAGCCGGCCAGCAGGAAAAAAACGAAGGTGGTGACGATGAAACGGCGCGCAATGGTCTTGTGATTCACGGCGGAGAACCAGCCGACGAATCCGGCCGGATCGCTCCAGGTTTCGGCGAGCATGGCACGTGTCCCGGCGGGCGCATCCGGTCCGTCCTTCACCAGCAGGTCGGAACGCTGGCGGGGGGAATTGTCGGGCGCCGTCATCGTAGTGTGGCGAGCCAGCTGACCAGCGCCTGAAGATCGGGCGCAGATAACGGAACGGCCGGCATGGTGGTGCCGGGCTTGGTCGCGCCGGGATCGCGGATCCAGTCGGCGAGATTGCCCGGCGTGTTGGCGAGCACGCCCGAAGCGATCGTCTGACGGCTCATCAGATGCGTGAGGTCCGGTCCCACGGTTCCGCGCGCCGACGTGCCGCGCACGCTATGGCAGTTCGCGCAACTCGACTGCTCGAAGATTTGCAGCCCACGCTGCACGGTCGTCATGTCCGCGGCGGCTGAAGCGGGCGCGGCTTGCCGCGCGGCCCATGATTCGTAATCGGCGGGCGCTTGCGCGAACACCAGCATCGCCATCAACGCATGTTCGGCGCCGCAAAATTCGGCGCATTGTCCGCGGTAGACGCCCGGTTTATCGGCACGGAATTCGATCGTCGAATCGATGCCCGGCAGCATGTCTTTCTTGCCGTGCAGATTGGGCACCCAGAAACTGTGGATCACGTCGCTCGCCTTCAGCGACACGATCACGGGCCGTCCCACCGGAACGTGCAACTCGTTGGCGGTCGCGAAGCCGGGATGCCCGGCGTCGCCGGGATAATCCGCCTTCCACCACCACTGCTCGCCCGTCACCTGAATGTGCAAGGCATTGCCGACCGGCAGGCGGGACAGCGCGCGGTCCGTCAACACGTCTGCTACCACGAGTCCAAGCAGCAAAACCACGGACACCATGCTTGCCAGCACGATCGCGCTCTGCGCACGGCGCTCGTGCGGCATCTGCCCGTCGGCCGCATGACGGTCGGGGCCGCCGGAACGGCGCATCAGCGCGATCAGCACGGCGGCAAGCACCGCGGCGAACACCACGCCGCACACGATCAACGTGACATGCCACAGCCCGAGGATGTACGCGGCCTGAATGCCGGCCGGATGAAGCGCGTCTTGCGGCGCGACGATCTCCGCGTGCCCGGTGCGTGCAAACAGCGCAAGACCGCCTCCGGGCATTCCGATACGCATGAGACGGCTTCGGATTAGTGGCGCATGCAGGTGAGCAGTCATTCGATGGAACTCGACTCGCAGACGCCCTGCGTGAGCATTTTCCGTTCCTGTCCCACGCTCCAGGGGAAAACGATCGCGCCTGGCGTAAGCGGATTACCTCATGCCGGACAAGCTCTGCATGCGGACAAGCGCGTCATCGGCACGCTCCGGCGCCGCTTCGAGCCCGAAGACGCCCCCTGAAGTGCCGAACGCTATTGACGCAACGCCTCCAGCGCCGCGCTCAGATCCTCCAGCGCGTAAGGCTTTCGCAGTGACTTCCAGACGAAGTCCAACCCCGGTACGTCCGGCATCTCACGGCCGGACGCGAACACCACTCGCAGCTCGGGCCGCAACCCCACAGCCTTTTGCGCCAGTTCTATGCCCGGCATGGCAGGCATCGTAAGGTCCGCAATCAGAATGTCGAACGATCCGGTTTTCAGCCAGTTCAGCGCCTGTTCCGGCGAATCGGTCATCGCAGGCTCGTGGCCCAGCATTTTCAGCAGGGCGCCGATGGCCTCGGTGGACTCGGGATCGTCGTCCACCAGCAGAACGCGCAGGGCGGCGGCGCCATCGCTTCGCGCGGCCGGCTCCTGCGCGTCGAGGCGGGTAGGCTCGGTGAACGGCCCAAGCAGCTGCCGGATCTTGTAAGCCAGCTGTTCACGCGAGTAGGGCTTGCTCAGCAGTTCCACGCCCGGATCCAGCCGGCCGCCGTGAACTATCGCATTTTGCGTGTAGCCCGATGTAAAAAGCACCTTCAGGCGTGGCAGGAACTGAAGCGCCTGCGCGGCCATGTCGGGACTGCGGAGCGGACCCGGCATGACGACGTCGGTGAACACCAGGTCGATATGGACTCCGCTGCGGATTACGGCCAGCGCCTGCTCCGCGTCGTCCGCTTTCAGCACGCTATAGCCGAGACCCGACAACGTGTCGACCACCGTCGACTGCACCTTGCGGTCGTCTTCGACAACAAGGACCGTCTCCGCGCCCCTCAGCAACGTGACGCTGGTCCGCTGGGGCGGTTCGACTGCTGTTCCCATGGACCGGGCAAGATAAATCTTGACGGTCGTACCGTGCCCGACCTCGCTGTACAGGCGGATGTGGCCGCCGCTCTGTTTCACGAAGCCATACGCCGTGCTCAGTCCAAGGCCGGTGCCCCGACCTTCCGGCTTGGTGGTAAAAAATGGATCGAAGGCTCGCTGCAACACATCGGCAGGCATGCCCGTACCGGTATCGGTTACCGCAAGCAGCACGTACTGGCCCGGCGGCACGTCGGGCAGCCCCGCGACGTAATGATCGTCGAGCATCGCGTTGGATAGTTCGATGGTCAGCTTGCCACCCTCCGGCATCGCGTCGCGCGCGTTGATCGCCAGGTTTAGCAGCACGTTTTCGAGCTGGTGAATGTCGATGAGCGTGTTCCACAAGCCGCCGGCCACGACGGTTTCGACCTCCACGGTCTCGCCGAGCGCGCGGCGCAGCAGGTCGTCCATGCCCCGTATAGCGGGCGCCAGATTGATCACGACCGGTTGCAGCGGCTGCTGGCGTCCGAACGAAAGGAGTTGCGACGCCAGCTTCGCGCCCCGTTCCACGGCGTCGATCGCCTTTTCGAGCCGCTCGCGGGTCCATCCGTCGCGGCCGTGCCGGTGTTCCAGCAGTTCGAGATTGCCCCGCAGCACCTGCAGCACATTGTTGAAGTCATGCGCGACGCCGCCGGTGAGCTTGCCGATCGCCTCCATTTTCTGCGACTGGAAGAGTGCCGCGCGGGTTTCTTCCAGAAGCCGGGCGGCTTCCGCGCGCTCGGTGATGTCGCGGGTAATCTTGGCGAATCCCGCCAGCGTGCCGTCGTCGTCGCGGATCGCGTCGATCACGACGTGTGCGAGGAAGCGCTCACCATTGCGCTTGACGCGCCAGCCTTCGGCCTCGAAACGGCCCTCGCGCGCCGCGACTGCGAGGCCGTACTGAGGCAACCCGGCCGCGGCGTCTTCGGGGGTGTAGAAGCGCGAAAAATGTGAACCAATGACTTCTTCCGCCGCGTAGCCCTTGATCCGTCGCGCGCCCGGGTTCCAGTTGGTAATGATGCCCTCCGGCGAGAGCATATAGATCGCGTAGTCCGTCACACCATGAACCAGCATACGAAAATGCCGTTCACTTTCGAGAACCGCGTCGTGCGCGGTCTTCTTGTCGGTCATGTCCCGCACGATCTTCGCGAAGCCTGTAATGCGACCATCCTCCGCGCGCAAGGTGGTCGTCACCATGCTCGCCCAGAAGACGGTGCCGTCCTTGCGCACTCTCCATCCTTCGGTGTCGTAGCGATTGGTCCGCCGCGCGGTCTCCAGACCTGCCGCGGGCAGCCCCCTCGAGCGGTCTTCCTCTGTGTAGAGGATGTCCAGCGGCTGGCCGAGAACCTCGTCACGCCGGTATCCGTAAATGGCTTCTCCGCCGGGATTCCAGCTCTGGATCCGGCCGTCCGGTGAGAGTGCAAAGATCGCGTAATCGGAGACGGATTCCACCCACCTGACTGACCAGTTCGAGTCGAGCCCATCGAACAGGGGCGAATTCATCATGGCGTTCCTTTCTCCCAGAGTTGCTCGTCAGTGAACGCGAAGCAAGCGCCTGATCGTAATCGTCGCACTATACCGCGAGAGACTTTGCCTACCAATAACCATGCGCCGTCATGCAAGGCAAACCGTTGCAACCGCCCCGGCTGATCCCCACGCCGGCGTTGAGCACCGCCAGCGCGTTCCCCGCCGATTTGTTAATCTCTCTGCGAAAACACTTGTCCCCCCGGACACAAGGAGCTTGAGCATGAGTGACCGCGCCGATTACGTGCCGCCGAAAGTATGGACCTGGAACAAGGACAACGGCGGCCGCTTCGCGAACATCAACCGCCCTGTCGCGGGGGCAACGCATGAGAAGGAACTGCCGGTCGGCCGCCATCCTCTTCAGCTCTACTCGCTGGCCACGCCGAACGGCGTGAAGGTCACGGTGATGCTCGAAGAACTGCTGGCGAGCGGTCACAGCGGCGCGGAGTACGACGCGTGGCTGATCAGGATCGGTGAAGGCGAGCAATTCGGCAGCGGGTTCGTGGCCGTGAATCCGAACTCCAAGATTCCCGCGCTGCTGGATCGCAGCGGCCCCAAGCCGATCCGGGTTTTCGAGTCCGGTGCGATTCTCCTGTATCTCGCCGAAAAGTTCGGCGCTTTTCTGCCGACCGAACCTGGCGCGCGCGCCGAATGCCTGTCATGGTTGTTCTGGCAGATGGGAAGCGCCCCGTATCTGGGCGGCGGCCTCGGCCATTTTTACGCATACGCGCCGACGAAAATCGAATATGCGATCGACCGCTTCGCGATGGAAGTAAAACGTCAGCTCGATGTGCTCGACAAGCGGCTCGCGGAAAACGAATACGTGGCGGGCAGCGAGTACACGATCGCCGACATGGCGATCTGGCCTTGGTACGGCGGCCTCGTCAAGGGCTGGCTCTACGAGGCGGCCGAATTCCTGTCGGTGCAGGACTATCGGCATGTTCAGCGCTGGGCCAATGCGATCGGCGAACGTCCGGCGGTGCGTCGGGGACGGAAGGTCAACCGCGTGTTCGGTGAGCTTTCAGATCAATTGCACGAACGTCATGATGCAAGCGACTTCGAGACGAGCACGCAGGACGTCCTGACCGCGCAGAAGTAGCGGCTTTGGGCAAGGTCATGGGGTGAGCTATGGGCACGGGTGTGGGTGCCCGTTTGTGAGGTTGATACCGTGTGCGAGGGCTTTTGCGAAGCTCCCGCAATCCGCAATGCCGGGCATTGTCACGCCGGGGCGTCAACCCCCTGGCCATCAGACGACGCGCGCTGCCGCTGACACTTGCTTTCACAACGGTCCATCGGGAGCCTGCCTGCTGCACCCCGGCGGCGACAGCCAGCGTGCCCGACGGATGCCCGATGCGCAGCGGGCCAGCGTCCCACCCGACGCCGCCGCGACCTCATGCGCCAATGTTCCAGGCATCGCCGCCGCGACGGCGAGGGCGATCGCGCCCGTTCCCGTCACCAGAATCTGCTCCCTTTATGCTGTCATGAACCACACTATCACCGACTGCTCTACCTCTCCCACACGCACACCGAACTCGCCGCGCTTCCTGCTGTTCCTGATCTGCCTGTTCGCCTCCGCTGGACAACTCGCAATCGACATTTACGTGCCCGCGCTACCCGCAATGGCGCATTTCTTTGCGACATCACCTCAGGCGATCCAGTCGAGCGTGTCCGGGTACATGGTGGCCTATGCGCTCGGCCAGCTCGTCTTCGGACCGGTAGCCGATGCTTATGGGCGCAAACGCGTGCTGGCTTTCGGGCTCGTGATCTACACGCTCGGCTGTCTGCTGTCACTTGCTGCATCAAGCCTGGAAACATTCATTCTTGCCCGCTGTCTGCAGGGATTCGGTATCGCCACCACGAACCTGCTCGCGAAGGCGATCATCACCGATTCGTTCACTGGGCAAGCGCTGGTGCACGCGTTCACCTACATGTCGATCGCATGGGGGCTCGCTCCGATTGTGGCGCCGGTGATCGGCGCGCACCTGCAAACCTGGTTCGGCTGGCAGGCCTGCCTCGTCTTTCTGCTTGTTTATTCGCTGGTGATGTGGGGGTTGCTGTGGCGCTACCGCGAGACGTTGGTGCAGCCGGTGCACCTCGCGCCGCGCACGCTGATGGCGAACGCCGGTAAGGTGCTGTCGAGCCCCGTGTTCCAAAGCTGCTTCCTGGCGCAAGGTCTTTGCTACAGCATCCTGCTCGTGTTCAATATCGTTGGACCATTCATGGTGCAGAACACGTTGCATAAGCCGCCGACTTTTTTCGGCTACCTCGCTCTCGGTATCGGGGCGATGTACTTCCTCGGCGGTCTTTCGAATCGCGTGTACGGCGCGCGTCTGCCGAATGCAGAGCAGCGGCTGCGCATCGGTGCCCGCGTGATGGCGGGCGCGTCGATTGCGATGCTGATTCTTGCGCTGACAGTCGGCCTGCGTGTGTGGACACTCGCGCTGCCCGTGCTTGTGATGGGGTTCTGCGCAGGCGCAATGTATCCGACTCTGATGGCCAAGGGAAATTCGCTGTTCCCGCACATCGCGGGCCTGACGAGCGCGATCCTCGGGTGCGCACTGCTGCTCGTGTCGTCGGCGATGATGGGACTGGCCGGCTTTGTTTCGGTGCAGGAACTGACCTCATTGGCGGTGTTTTTTGTGGTCCTCGCCCTTACGGTCGTGGGGATGGTGACGAAGCTGCTACGCCATCTGGCTCAACCGCAGTCCGCAGCCGTCGCGCGCGGGAGCGGCGAAGCGGTGTAAGTACGTCGTCTACGGAGGCTTGCGCCGAAGTCGGCTTACGACGGAGGTTGGCGGACGCTGTTGAAAAAGTCAGGCTTCAGCGCGCCTAACTGAACGTCGGTGAGCACAGAACCCTCCTCGGGCGTAGACCGTCAACCGATACCGTTAGGCCCTGAAAACGCTGAGCGAGCTGTTTGCGATAGAGAGACGCGCGCAGCAAATGTCTCTTGATTGCGAAGTGTTACCGGATCGATCCGAAGTTCGAGAGAAACGCCTGGGTGCGCTTTAGGTCGAGAAACCCGCGCGACGCACGCCCGCGCTACATCAAATAGCGAGCGGTTCGCGGAACTGTTGGCGGAACTGCTGGGGCGTGCTGCCGAATGCGCGCCTGAACATCACGGTGAAGGTGCGCACGTCGGCATAACCCAGGTCTTGCGCAACCTGGCTCGCCGCGTGGCCGACCGAAAGTTTGGACATCGCCTCGGCCAGGCGCAACTGTTCGCGCCATTGCCCGAAGCTCATGCCGGTTTCCTGTCGAAACAGCCGCGCGACCGTGCGCGAACTGGCGCCGACCCGGTCCGCCCACAATTCCAGCGTGTCGTTGCTGGCGGGTTGCGCGATCAGGCTTTCACATATGTTCCGCAGGCGGACATTGGCAGGCAGCGGCAGGCGCGCGGTGCGCGCGCCGTCTGCGGCGTCCGCCGCATCTTCCAGAAGACGCAGGATCAACGGCACGATCAGGGCCGTGCGGCTCTCGCCGGCTTCGTCGGGATCTGAATCGAACATGCCGAGAATCGTGGCGCGCAGCAGATCGCCGACCGGAATCACACGGCACTCCTGTTTTTGCGGCGCGAGCGAAGCCGGCTCGATGTACAGCGTGCGCATAGAAACCTGTCCGACCATATGCAATTCATGCTCGATCTGCGATCCGATCAGCAGGGCGTTGCCGGGCGTCAGCATCCACAGACCAAGTGGCGTAATCGCGCGGACGATGCCGCTGGTTGCGTAGACCAGTTGCGCGCGATGGTGAATGTGGGCGATTTCATGCGTTCCGTCGACGTAGTCGATCGCCTGCGCAATCACTTTTCGGGCGGCAAAAACGTCGCCGAAGGTTTGCAGTTTAGGCCGGACCATGACTTAATTTAACACCCATCCGTTAAGAAATACATTAATTCTGCCAATTTTGTCCACTTTTATGTGAATGTTGTCCTGACTGACGACAGGCTATCAGATTATAGTGACATGCGGCCTGAACAACGTGCCCGCACTTCCGTGGTACCCCCCACTCGTTTTGAAGACGTATCGATAGCCATCAAGAGCTAGCCAAAACAGCAGCTTATATTTTATTGCGAATCATTCTCACTATTATTAACAGCCAATTGAGGAACCAACATGAGTACCGGGGTACGCGGATCGACCGCGCTGAACAATGCGTTGCTGTTCTGCCTGCTGAGTGGGACTTCAGCGGTGTATGCACAAACGTCACTCGACGACGCGGCCACTAAAGCCGCGGATCCGTCCACCTTGCCAACGGTCACGGTAAGGGGCAATCGCGACGATTCGCGCGTCGGCTCGGCCGACGGCTATGTGCCGGTCACTGCCGTGACGGCGACCAAGACCGACACGCCGTTGATCGAGACACCGCAGTCTGTGTCGGTGGTGACGCGCGATCAGATGACCGCGCAGGGAGCCGCCAGTGTGGCGGAGGCGTTGCGCTACACGGCCGGCGTGCTGCCCGAATTGCGCGGCAACTCCACGGCGGGCGCGCCTTATCTGTTCAGTCGCGGCTTTTACCTCGAGCAGTTTCTCGACGGCTGGCGCCTGCCGAGCGATGCGAGTTATGGCTACGCAATCCCGAATTTCGACACTTACGGGCTGGAGCGCATCGACGTCCTGAAAGGCCCGTCGTCGGTGCTGTATGGCCAGGCCAACCCCGGTGGCATCGCCAATCTGGTCAGCAAGATGCCGACCACGACGCCGATCCATGAAGTATTCGTCACCACCGGCAGCCACAACCGGGCCGAATTCGGTTTCGACCTGGGTGGCGCCCTCACGCAGGACGGCAAGCTGTCCTACCGATTGACCGGCGTCGGCCTCGATACCGACACCCAGGTCAGCGACGTCAAGCAGAAGCGTGTCTACCTTGCGCCGGCGATCACCTGGAAGCCGGACGAGAACACGACGCTGACGGTGCTCGCAAAGTACCAGCGCGATCCGGATGTCGGCTACTACAATTTCGTGCCCGCGATCGGCAGCATTATGGACACGCCCAACGGCCGGATCTCGACCCACACGAACCTGGGCGATCCGACTTTCGATCATCATTCGAAGACGCAATACTCCATCGGCTATCAATTCGAACACCGCTTCGACCCAGTCTGGACATTCCGCCAGAAGCTGAATTACACCTACGTGACCGACGACTTCGCGAACGTGTTCCCGCTCGGCTTCGCGCCTGGCTCGTCCACCAACGTGAATCGCTACGCGTTCTTCAACGATGAAAACGCGAAATTCTTCACGGTAGACAACCAGGTCCAGGCAAAAATCTCCACGGGGCCGCTCGCGCACACCGCGTTGTTCGGCTTCGACTTCCAGCGCGTGCTGTATCGCGAGAACGTCGGTCTGGGACTGGCGCCGCAGCTCAATGTGTTCGCGCCGGTCTATCTGCCGGTGACCACGCCCAACAACACATCCGACGACTTCATCCGCCAGAAGCAATTCGGGCTGTATGCGCAGGACCAGATCGCCTACGGCAAATGGCGCTTCCTGATCGGCGCGCGTGAAGACTGGTCGTCAGCCGACGACAACAACCCGGTCCAGAACTACAACCAGGCGCAATCGGCGCGCGCGTTCACGTGGCGCACGGGCGTCGTCTATCTGTTCGACAACGGCATTGCCCCGTACGCGAGCTTTGCGAAATCGTTCGATCCCCAGGCCGGCGTACTCTACGGCGGCGGCACGGCGAAACCGACCACAGCGCAGCAGTACGAAGTCGGCGTGAAATACCAGCCGCCCGGCTATAACAGTTTCATCACGGCATCGGCGTTCGACCTGACCGAACGCAATGTCCTGACGTCCGATCCCCTCCACCCGGGCTTCAGCACCCAGGCAGGCGAAGTGCGCGCACGCGGCTTCGAGATCGAAGGACATGCCAGTCTGTCCGACAACCTCGACCTCGTCGCCTCGTACACATTTCTGAACGACGTGACGACCGAGTCCGCGGATTCGACGCAAACCATTGCCGGCGACACGACGCCGTTGCAAGGCAAAGTACCGTTTGGCATGCCGAAGAACATGGTGTCGGCCTGGATTGACTACACCTTGCATAGCGGCGATCTGCGCGGCCTCGGCTTTGGCGCCGGCGTGCGTTACATCGGCTCGAGCTACGACCAGTCGAACTCGCTGCGCGTACCGTCCAGCACACAGTTCGATGCAGCGGTTCACTACGACACCGGCCAGCACTGGCTGTTTTCGCTCAATGGGAAAAACCTGTTCAATCGCCAGTATGTCGCCTCCTTCCTGAGCGGCACGACGTGTACCTACGGCGACGGCGTCGAAGTCCTCGCCACCGCCCGCTACCGCTGGTAAGCAAAAAGGAGGAGCGCGTTGAACGACATGACCCAGCAGCATCTCGAACAGCAGCCGGCGAGCCTGGTGAACCACGACAACACCGGGCCGGCAACGCCCCGCGTGTTGTACCAGCTCGACGGCGCGTCGTTCGAAGTCGACGGCCGGGTTCTGCTGCAACCGCTCACCCTCTCGTTGAACGCGGAGCGCATGATCGCGTTGATCGGCCACAACGGCTCCGGCAAGAGCACCTTGCTCAAGCTGCTCGCGCGTCAACAGGCGCCCACACGCGGCACCGTGCGCCTGAACGGCAGCGGCGTCGCCGCGTGGCCGGCCCGCGACTTCGCGCGGCAGGTGGCCTACCTGCCGCAGAACCCGCCCGCCGGCACCGGAATGACGGTGCGCGAACTGGTCGCGCTGGGCCGCTATCCGTGGCACGGCGCGCTCGGCCGCCTGCGCGCGGCGGATCACGCAAAAATCGACGAAGCGCTGCATCTCACCGACACGGCGCGCTTTGCGTCGCAACTGGCCGATCATCTGTCGGGTGGCGAACGACAACGCGTCTGGCTCGCGATGCTGGTCGCGCAAGGCGCTTCGTGCCTGTTGCTCGACGAACCCACATCCGCGCTCGACATCGCGCATCAGATCGAGGTGTTGCGGCTTCTGCGCGAACTGACCGACAGCCACGCATTGACGGTGGTCATCGTGTTGCACGACATCAATCTGGCCGCGCGCTTCTGCGACGAACTGATCGCGCTGCATAGCGGCCGCCTGTTGACAAGCGGCACGCCCGACGCGCTCATGCGCGCCGACGTGCTCGAGTCGATTTACGGCATTCAGATGGATATCGTTGTGCATCCGCATAACGGTAGACGGCTTGGCGTCGCGCGCTGATATGCGACGCCGCGATTTTCTCCGCTCCGCCGCCTTCGCGCCTCTGCTCGGCACGCCGTTAGCCCGCGCGCGAGCGGCCGCCAATCTCACCACGCCGGCGTGGGCGCCGCGTCTCATCGTGCTGGACTGGGGACTGGTCGAAACGCTGCTGGCGCTGGGCATCAATCCCGTGGGTGTCGCCGAGATCGATGCCTATAACGATAGCGTAGTCGCCCCGCTCGTGCCGGCACACGTAGCCGATGTCGGGTTGCGTCTCGCGCCGAGCCTCGAACTTTTACAGCAACTCGCGCCCGATCTCATTCTCATCAACTCGAGCCAGGAATCACAGCGTGCGATGCTCGAACGTATCGCGCCGGTGCGTGCATTCGCCGTCTATACCGACGCCGGCGCGCCCTATCGCCACTCGCAGGACGTCACGCTGCAACTGGCCGAACTGTGCGGCCGCACCAGTGCGGGCCACGCGCTGATCGACGCGACTGAGCGAGTGCTCGCCGGAAGCCGCGCGCAAATCGCCGCGCAATGCGCCCGGCTGCAAGCGTCCGGTCCGCAGCGGCCGCTCTATCTGATCCGCTTTTTCGATGGCCGGCATATCGGCGTGTACGGCGCGCGCAGCCTGTTCCAGGACGTGATGGACGCGCTCGATGTCGCCAATGCGTGGCATGGTCCGACCGACTATTGGGGCATCGGCGTGGCCGGGCTCGAGAAACTCGCCGTATCGCCCACGGCGGACGTGCTCTATTTCGATCCGCTGCCCAGCGGTGTCGCGCGCACGCTGAGCTCGAATCGCTTGTGGCACGCGCTGCCCGCGGTTGCCGCGGGACGTGTCGCCACGCTACCGCCGTTCTGGGGCTTCGGCATGCTGCCTTCGGCCGCGCGCTTTGCGGAGGTGCTGACTGCAGCGCTCACGCGCGACCCGGCAGCAAAAACCGATGCGGGAACGCAGACACGCCTATGAATATCGCCCGCACACACGTGCCGCATCTCGCGATACGTCCGTGGCTGCCCGCCGTGCTGACTTTGCTCGTGCTCGCCGCAGCCGTTGCGCTAAGCATCGACAGTCTCTCGGCGATTCTGCCGCCGTCGCTGTGGTGGCAGGCGCTGTGGTCGCCGGATACGCACGACATCCAGCAGATCATCGTCCACGATAGCTGGCTGCCGCGTCTCGTGGTCGGCTGGTTGTCCGGCGCCATTCTGGGACTCGCCGGCACGGTCTTCCAGCAGGTATTGCGCAATCCCCTCGCCGAGCCGATGACACTCGGCGTCTCGGCCGGCGCGCAACTCGCGTTGACGGTCGCCACGCTTTGGGCGCCCGCGCTGCTCGGCGGCGCCGGCCAGTGGGTCGCGCTCGGCGGAGCACTGATCACCGCAGTCATCGTGTTAGGCCTGTCCTGGCGCAGCGGGCTCGCACCGGTCACAGTCGCGGTCGCGGGGCTCGTCGTTACGTTGTATTGCGGATCGATCGGCGTCGCGCTCCAATTGTTTTACGCACCGTATTTGCAGAGTTTGTTCATCTGGGGCGGCGGCTCGCTCATCCAGCAGGACTGGAGCAACGTGACGACGCTCGCATCGCGTCTCGCCATCGGTAGCGGGATCGCGCTCCTGCTGTTGCGGCCCATGACGCTCTTCGGCCTCGACGACGCCAATGCCCGCAGTCTCGGCCTGTCGCTGCGCCGCATGCGGCTCGTCGCGCTGGCGCTGGCAGTCATGCTGAGCGCGGCCGTAGTCAGTGCGGTCGGAGTCATCGGCTTTGTCGGATTGGCCGCGCCCGCGCTCGCACAGATGGCGGGCGCGCGCCGCCTGTTGCAGCGTCTGCTGATAGCGCCGTTGTGCGGTGCGCTGATTCTGTGGCTCACTGATCAAGCGGTGCAACAGTTGTCCGGCGCAATGGGCGATCTGATTCCGACCGGCGCGGCGCCCGCGTTGTTCGGCGCACCGCTGCTGCTGATGCTACTCGCCCGGATGCATCGCGCCACGCGGTTGCCCGCCGGCAGCGAAGACATCGCCCGCAGTCATGCAGTGCCCTTTGCTTCGCTGCGGCGGCGTTTCTTTGGCATCGCGCTACTCATGCTCGTCGTCTCCGCGCTCGCGCTGGATTTCGGCCACGGTCCGCATGGCTGGCATTTCAGCAGTCTCGACGAGTTGTCGCGCGTGGCCATCTGGCGCGTCCCGCGCGCGGCCGCCGCGATTGCTGCCGGTGCCATGCTCGCGGTAGCCGGCACGCTGATGCAACGGGTGACCGGCAATCCGCTCGCCAGCCCCGAAGTGCTCGGCGTGAGCGCCGGCGCCGCGCTCGGTCTGATCGCGCTGGCGATCGGAGCGAATGACGCGGGACACATCGAGCGTATCGCGGCGAGCGCAGCAGGCGCCTTGACCGCCCTGCTCGCGATCCTCTGGTTTTCGCAACGCTCGCGCTTCGCGCCCGATCGCGTACTGCTGGCGGGCATTGCCATCGGCGCGTTGTTCCAGGCAGTGGTCGCGGTGGCGATCGCGAGCGGCGGCGAGCGAGCGGCGATGCTGCTGCAATGGCTCGCCGGCTCCACCTACACGATCACCCCAATCGACGCGACGCTCGCACTCGTCCTGTGCGTCGTCCTGTGCGCGTTGACACCACTGTGCAATCACTGGTTGCAGATCCTGCCGCTTGGCGAAGCATCGGCGCGCGCGCTCGGCGTATCGACGCGCGGCGCCCGCTTCGCGCTGCTCTGTCTGATCGCGCTGTTGACGGCAGCCGCCACGCTGGTGGTCGGGCCGCTGTCTTTTGTCGGCTTGACCGCGCCGCATTTCGCGCGTCTTCTCGGCGCGCGCCGGCCATTGCAGCAGGTGCTGCTGGCCGCGCCGATCGGCGCGGTGACGATCGTCACCGCCGACTGGCTCGGCCGTGCGCTGCTGATGCCGCGCGAGCTGCCGGCGGGCCTCGTCGCGACCTTGATCGGCGCACCTTATCTGATGTGGCTGCTCGGCCGGCGTCGCTAAGCCATGCCGCGCTGCCCACCATTCAATCTTTTTGCACCAGAACTTCAGATATTCCAGGAGAACACGATGCTTGCGGAACTGCTCAGATTGCTTAAGCGACTCTGGCCGATTACCGTACTCGCCACGGCAATGGGCGCCGCGAGCGGCATCGCCACCGCCGCCCTGCTGGCAGTAACGAATCGCACGCTGCATGACGGCGCCGCGGCCTTGCCGACCCTGCTGTGGAGCTTCGCCGGACTGTGCGTGCTGGTGCTCGCGGGCGAAGTCATCTCGGACATCGGCAACAATCTCGTCGGCCAGCGGGTCATCGCGATGCTGCGCAAGAATCTGTGCGAGAAAATCATGGCTGCCCCGATCGGTCAGATCGAACAGTTTCGCAGCCATCGGCTGATCACCGCACTGAATCAGGACATCGATACGATCAGCTCGTTTTCCTTCATGTTCTCGAGCCTCGCCATCGCCACCGCGACGATCGTCGGCTGTCTCGGTTATCTGTTTGTGTTGTCGCCCGTGTTGCTGGTCATCGCGCTCGTCGCCATCGCGCTCGGCTCGATCGTGCAAACGTTGGCACGGCGCGTGGGGATTCGCCGCTTCGGCGCGGCGCGCGAAGCCGAAGACCGTTTGCAGAAATACTATCGTTCGATCACAGAAGGCGCCAAGGAGCTGCGCCTGAACGGCCAGCGCCGCAGCTTCGTCTACGAACACGAACTGTCCGGCACCATCGAGGCGATCTTCCGGCTGCGCGTGCGCGCCGCCAATGTCTTCGTCAGCGCGAATGCATTCGGTTCGCTGTTGTTTTTTATCGTGGTCGGTCTGATGCTGACGTTGCAGACGTGGTCGCCGGGCGCGGATCGCACGATCATCACCGGCTTCGTGCTGGTCCTGCTGTATATGAAAGGGCCGGTCCAGGAGATTGTCGGCGCGCTGCCGGCGATCGGCCGCGCGCAAGTTGCGTTTCAGCGCATCGCCGAGCTCTCCGCACGGTTTTCGACCCGCGAGCCGTCGCTCGTCGCTGGCCACGAAACCGGCTCGCCCGGGCGGCTCGCCGACGTGCTCGATACGATCGCGCTCGCCGGTGCCCGCTATCGCTTCGCCAGACCGCAGGACGAACGCGACGCCTCTGCCGCGGATAGAGGAACAAGCGGAACGGATAGCGTCGGCGGCGGCTTCGAACTCGGGCCGGTCAGCCTCACGATCGAACGCGGCGAGACGCTTTTTATCGTCGGTGAGAACGGTTGCGGCAAGACCACGCTGATCAAGCTTCTGCTCGGACTGTATCAGCCTGACGCAGGACAGTTGCTGCTCAACGGCGAAGCGGTGCGCGACGAACATCTCGACGACTATCGCCAGCTTTTCTCGGCGGTATTCTCGGACTATTACCTGTTCGACACGCTGATTCCCGGCGAAGCCACCCTCACCGCCGACGCACAGAAGTACCTGGAACGTTTCGAGATCGCGCACAAGGTCTCGGTGCGCGACGGCGCGTTCACGACTACCGATCTGTCGACCGGGCAGCGCAAGCGGCTCGCTCTCGTGCACGCCTACCTAGAACGCCGCCCGGTGATGGTGCTCGACGAGTGGGCCGCCGACCAGGATCCGACTTTCCGGCGCATCTTCTACACCGAAATCCTTCCTGACCTGAAACGCCAGGGCAAGACCCTGATCGTGATTTCGCACGACGACCGCTACTTCAGTGCGGCCGACCGCTACATCCGGCTCGAAGAAGGTCACATCGTCGAGGAGGTTCGGCCCTTACGCGTGCAGGCCGCTGCTCAGATTGCCGCGAATGCATCGTGATGCGGTATGGCGGCCGCCCACTACCGATAGGTCGAAATCCCCAGCGCAGCGGTCTCAATTGCACACCCAGTCAAATCGATCCACGCATTCGGATGGACGAAAAACTGACTGGGCGTCGATCGTTACCAATGCGAGGCATCGCTAACGATCAAATTGACGGTATCGGACAAGGCCCTCCGAGGAAGAAATGTCGGTACTGTCATCGTCTAAATCATTCCAGTTCGATTGACGCAATCCATTCGCCGCCCGATTTGACGACGTCCTTGCTCCGATCGGTAATGTGCATATCCTCACGAACCAGAAAACCTCGCGCCCGACCGCTTGCAAGCGCCCCGCAGCAATGGGTAGGGCGCGGCTGAACAGTCCCGGCCGACGCATCGGGCACCCATCTTTCGTTGTCAAACCGTAAAAAAACGACCACGTTTTGGGCCTTTGGCGTGCGTCGATGACGCGGCGCGGGCTAGCAGCCATTAACAGCGCAGACAGATCCAGCGCGCGTCCACTGACGCAAATGACAGGTAGCGTCGCATCAGTGGACTGCTGCTCAGAGCGTCAGGAAACCTTCCGCCGCATTTCACTCACGGACAGCCATGTCGCCGAGACCAGGAAGTAAATGGCCCCCACCGCGGCATAACTGGCCACCTTGACGATCGCGGCAGGCGTAGGCTTGTGCGCTTGCACTATGAATAGCACGCCAGCCAGCGACGACTGTGCACCGCTCAGTATCATCGCCCATTGCGCGCCAAAATTCTTCCAGCGCCGCATTGCAGTTCCGAGTTGGAGCAAACCGGATAACACAGCCCAAACGCCGACTACCTGAAGCACACCGGTCATGCTTAGCCGCAGCGCGACGATGACGGCGACCGCCGTTGCCAGGCTCACCGCCGTGTTGAGTGCTTGCGTGCGATTTTCGAAGGGACCACCGCTACGTGACATATCGACATAGTTGGCCAGCGCATCCCATACAGGGTAGGCGACGAGCAAAGCTGCCGCAATGCCCGGGGAATACTGCCCGACAGAAAAGGCAAGCACAACCCAAACAGCCGAAAACGCTGCCCGGACAAAGTAATAGTGCTTCAACCAACGCTCGTTGTGAGTCCGCGCAGTAGCTGCGTGACGATCCATCATTCACACTCCAATAATGATCGGTAGAACGATAATAAAAATGGATATCTGCCCATGCTGTCGGCGCGCATCGGTGCGCTGCGAACGACCGCCTGGGGTATCGACTGTGGCGCATCGTGGCTTACCGGGAGCCCGAGAAAGACAATAGTCTCAGGTCTGCCGCCCCAACGGGATCGGTCAAATGACCGATCCCGGAATGCTCGCCGCCGTGCAGTCGGCAGTCTGCGAACAAAAGCCTATGGCCGTCCGCAAATTCGGCTTTGGCGCCGTCTGCTCAGCCGCAGTGCGGAGCCCATGCGCCAACACGGCCTTATGGTCAATCAGCACGCGTGCACCTTGCCCTCAGCGCCTCGGAAGACTGCACCCGGGTCGGTCATTTGACCGATACCGTTGCGCCTCGCCGGATGCGATTCTTATCCGGAACCAAGATACACGGATCCAGATGACGACCGCGCAACGTGATTCGCTTTCACGAGCCCGGATTCGAGCTGAGTCTGCGCGGACAGGCGCGATGCGCAGTTGTTTTCCGCTCGCCGCCGACAGCCGCAGGACACGCTTTCCACTTTCAATACCGTCCACAGTGAGGTTACCTTGAAGCACACAACGATACATCCCGTATGGGTCCGCATCTTCCACTGGATCAATGCGGCCGCTGTCATCGTTATGTGCCTGAGCGGCTGGCAAGTGTACGAGGCGTCGCCCATCTTCAGGGCGATCCGCTTTCCGCAGTCCATCACGCTGGGCGGCTGGCTAGGTGGTGCGCTGCTTTGGCACTTCGCGGTCATGTGGATACTGGTCGCAAACTTTGCCGCCTATCTGATCCTCGGCGTTATCACGGGACGCCTGCGCAAAAAATTCTTTCCCCTCGGCCTTCGCGCGATTGCCACCGACCTGGTGGCCGCGCTGCGCGGCAAGCTCGGTCATGCTGATCTCAGCCAATACAATGCAGTGCAGAAGTTTGCCTATCTCGTCGTGATCACCGACATCGTGCTCGTGGTGTTATCAGGCCTGGCTATCTGGAAGCCGGTTCAGTTACCGCTCCTCCGTACCTTGATGGGAGGCTTTGACAACGCCCGCATCGTCCACTTTGTCGCGATGAGCGTGCTGGTCGGCTTCTTCACGATACACGTCGTGATGGTTGCGCTGGTGCCGCGATCCTTGCTCACCATGATTCGGGGCCGCTAACCATGACTTCACGAAAATCCGTACAGCGACCCGACGCCGCATCCATCATCAAGGATGCAGAAAAGGAGCTCCAATCGTCCGCGCGCCGCCTGTTCGGCAAACGAATCCTGACCCTGGGCGGACTCGCGCTGCTGTCGGGCTGCGATCTGACGAACGACAGATCGGTCAACACCATGCTGCGCAGAATGTCTTCATTCAACGATAGCGCGCAAGCCCTGCTGTTCGATCCGCGCAACCTGGCCCCGACCTATCCGGAATCGATGATCACGCGGCCATTCCCGTTCAATGCTTACTATGACATCGACCAGGTGCCGGAGGTCGACACACGCACCTACCGCCTCGAACTCAGTGGTCTCGTCAAAGGCAAACGCGTCTGGATGCTCGACGAACTGCATGCATTGCCGCAGCAGAGCCAGGTGACGCGGCATATCTGCATCGAAGGCTGGAGCGCGATCGGCAAATGGGGCGGCGTGCGATTCGCCGACTTTCTCCGGCTGGCCGGCGCCGATACAACCGCAAAATATGTCGCGCTCCACTGCGCTGACAACTACTGGACGAGTATCGACATGCCGACGGCGTTGCATCCGCAGACGCTGCTCACGCTGACTTATGACGGCAGCATTCTGCCCGCGAAGTATGGCTTCCCCATGAAGCTTCGCATGCCCACCAAGCTCGGCTACAAGAACCCGAAGCACATCGTCGCCATCTCCGTCACCAACGAATTCCCCGGCGGCTATTGGGAAAACCAGGGCTACAACTGGTTCGGTGGATCCTGAACCACACGTCGCAAATATCTTCTCACCTCAACCAACCTCTCGGAGCACTTATGTCCACACGTTTCAAGCTCGCCGTTTCCTTTGCCGCGCTCACGCTCGCCGGCGCAGCATTCGCCCAATCCCCCGCCGACAAGCCCGAACGAATCCGCGGCGAAATTGTGTCATTCGCAGGCAGCACGCTCAAAGTGCATCGGCGCAGCGGGGACACCGTGACCATCGACATGCAGGAGTCGTCCGGTGTGAACGCCGTGAAGCCGATCCAGCTTTCCGATATCAAGCCGGGCTCTTACGTCGGTGCGGCCGCCATGCCCGGTCCGGATGGCAAGCTGACAGCAAAGGAAGTGCTGGTCTTCCCGGAAGCCGCGCGTGGGACCGGCGAAGGCCACTACGCGTGGGATCTGGGCGCCAACAGCACGATGACGAACGCCAACGTGGATACTGTGGTGCAAGGCACCAGCGGACGTGATCTCAAACTGTCGTACAAGGGCGGCACCAACACGATCACCGTGCCGGCGAACGTACCGGTCGTAACGCTTATTCCGGCAACCCGCGCTGAGTTGACAACGGGCAAGAAGGTTTTCGTCGTAGCCACTCCGAAGACCGTCGGCACCTATGACGGCAAACTCGTCGTTGTCGAAAAGGACGGCGTCGCCCCGCCGATGTAACGCTGCAAGGAGTGCGGCGTGCTTCCGCCTGGCGCCGCTCGACCGAAATCTTCGGACCTGTGTTTCCCGTCAGGCCACCGGCTCGCGCCTGGCTCGTGCCTGGCTCAGCGGGTGGTCATCGTCTCAGCGGCGGGATGCGCCGGCATCCCGCCGCCATGCGCGTTTCTCATCCGCGCATCCTGCTTCAGGCCCCAGATCCACGTCACGACGAGACAAGGCAACAGCGAGACGACCGAATACCCGACGCCCGCGAGCGGATTGCCCGTCAGATTGACGAGCGACAGACTGATCAATGGCAGAAACCCGCCGAACATCACGTTGCCGAGTTGTTGCGCGAGGCCGAACCCGGTCGTTCGGCTTTGTGGAGGAAAGCATTCGGCGACAAAAGCGGGCAGCGGCGACATGATCATTGCGGTCAGCACGGCAAGCACGGCGATCAGCAGCGAGACTGCGATCCACTGTGACGACGCCACGCCTGCCCTGATGCCCGCGAACGCCGGATAAACAATGGCGATCCACATGACGATGCCGATCAACATGACGCGCGCGCGCCCGAAGATATCCGACAGCTTGCCGAACACCGGGTACAGCGGCGCGGCAATCAGGATGCCGGCACCGAGGCACAGGTTCGCCTGCGTCGGTTCGACCTGGAGAACGTTTTGCAGGAAATAGAGCATGTAGACGATCGACGTGTAGAGCGACACCGACGTGCCGCCCTGCGCGCCGAACATCGCAACCAGAATGGCTTTCCAGGAAGTTCTGTTTGACAGTGTCTCCCGCAAGGGCCGCTTCGACAGCCGGCCCGCCTCCCGCATCTCCGCGAACACCGGCGTCTCCGTCATGCCCAGCCGTATCCACGTAGCGACGGCCACGATCGGCGCCGAGATCAGGAACGGAACACGCCATCCCCAGGCCAGAAAGCTGGCCGCATCGAGCGAGAGCTTCAGCGCCGACACGACGACCAGCGCAAGCAGCAAGCCGATGCTCGCCGTGCCCTGCAGGACGCTGGTCGCCATACCCTTGCGGCCTTCGGGCGCATGTTCCATGACGTACACGACGGCCGAGCCGTACTCGCCGCCGATCGCGACGCCCTGCACGACGCGCAGTGTGAGAAGCGCGACAGGCGCGGCCATGCCGGCGGCTGCGTAGGTCGGCAGACAACCGATGCCGACGGTGGCGACTCCCATGATCGCGAGGGTGATCACGAAGGTCTTCTTGCGGCCGACCCGGTCGGCCATAGGACTGAAGATCACGGTTCCCAGCGGGCGTGCCACATAGGCGACGCCGAAGGTGGCGACACCGGCGAGTGCCGCCACGGACTTGTCGGCGGACGGAAGAAACAGATGCGTCAGTGTTGCGGTCAACGCGACGTAGACGAAGAAGTCGTAATACTCGAGCATCGTTCCCAGACTGGATGTCACGATGATCCGCAACATGCCGGGACGACGATGAACCTTGCGAGGTCCGGTGATCATGTTTGTCTCCTCCAATGAATGTGTCAGGCGGCGCCGCATTCAGTCCGCTTCGATTTCTGTCGAGCCTGCTGTTCAAGGAAGCCGGATACCGCCTCTTTGTGCTCGCTCCCGCAAAGCAGAATGGCCTGCATGTTCGCCGCCATTTCGAGCGCGGCGGACAACGTACACTGCGACGACTCGCGCACCAGCTTTTTCGCCATACGCAGCGCGAGCGGCGGACTGCCGGCGATGCGCTGCGCGAGCGCGAGCGCTTCGCGCTCAAGCGCGTCATCGGGATAAACGCTTGTGACGATGCCGAGTCGCTTCGCCGCTTCGGCATCGATGAATTCGCTGGTCAGCGTCAATTCAAGCGCCTTCGCAGGCCCCACGATGCGCGACAGAAACCATGCGCCACCGATGCCCGACACAAGGCCGAGCCGAAGAAAGCTTTCCGCGAAGACAGCCCGCGTTCCCGCGAGCCGGATATCGCACATCAGCGCGAGGTCGCAGCCTGCGCCGACCGCGGCACCGTTGACTGCGCAGATCGAAGGCACCTCCAGTTCGTTCAGCGCGCGCGTGATCCGGTGCAGACTCCTGCGCAGGCGCTCACGCACCTGTTCGATGCCGCCGTCCATCAGATCCTTGCCGCTCTGCATGTCCTTGACGTTTCCGCCCGTGCAGAAGTGCTTCGACGACGATCGCAACAGGAGACAGTGCACGTCGTCCCGCCGGTTGACGTTTTCGAGCACGTCCGATAACGCTTCGGTCATCGCCACCGTGAGCGCATTGCCATTCGCGGCGCCATCGAGCGTGAGTGTCATCACGCCCTCTTCCACTGAGTAGCGCACGAGCGGCGCTTCATTCAGTCCCATTTCCTGCACGGTCTGCCTCCTGAGTTGAATCCGGGGTTGTGGCGCTTCATCGGTTGGAAAACGCGGCGTTACGCCGGCCGAGAAACGCGGCCATGCCTTCCTTCTGGTCGGCGAGCGCGAAGCCGGCATGAAAGAGCCTTCGTTCGAACAACAGTCCCTCTGCCAGCGACGATTCGAACGAGCGATTGACGGCTTCCTTGATGGCCAGAATGACGGGCAGCGAATGCCGGGCAATCTGCTCGCCGATCCGCAACGCTTCATCGACCAGCACTTCCTGCTCGACCACTTTCGACACCAGTCCGCACGCGAGCGCCTCGCTTGCCGTCAACGATTCGCCGGTGAGACAGGCGAGCATCGCCGTCGACTTGCCAGCCGCGCGCGGCAGGCGCTGCGTACCGCCCGCGCCGGGCACGATCCCGAGCTTGATTTCGGGCTGACCGAACATCGCATTGCGCGCCGCGATCACGATGTCGCACATCATCGCGAGCTCGCATCCGCCGCCGAGCGCGTAACCCCCGACCGCCGCGACGACCGGCTTGCGCAGCGCCCGAAAGTGGTCCCAGTTGCGGCCGATATAGTCTTCGGAGAATGCCGTGGCGTAGTCGAGCTTCGACATGGCGACGATATCGGCGCCCGCCGCGAACGCCCTTTCCGAACCCGTCAGCACGGTCGCGTGCACGGCGGGATCGGACTCGATGTGTTGCATCGCCAAGACGAGTGCGTCGATCAGCGCGTCCGTGAGGGGGTTCAACGTGTTATCGGACGCGAGCCGCACGAGCGCGACCTTTCCACGCCGCTCGCTTCGTATGAGTTGTCGTTCCATGCTGGCTCTCCTACGCCGTCCCGGCATGAGCCGCGCTTGCGCGTATCACGCCGGCGTTCAGCAGCGCCGCGACTTCGTCTTCGTCTATCCCATAGAAGCCGAGCATTTCGAGCGTATGCTGCCCGGTCATCGGAGCCGGTGTTTCGTCCGGCGCAGGCGCATCGGAAGGCCCGAGTGCGAAGCCATGTGTTCTTACGCGGCCCGCCACCGGATGCGCGACAGTACGGGCGATGCCGCTTTCCCGATACTCCGTCGTCTCGATGACTTCGCGGTAAGTCGTCACGGGCGCGCAGAGAATATCTCGCGCCGACAGCATGTCGATCCACTCGGCGGTGCTGCGCCGGGCGAAATGCGCGTCGAGAATGCCGTGCAGTTGCGCACGGTGAAGTACGCGGGCATCGTTGGTGGCGAAGCGCGCGTCGGTTTCGAGACCGGGCGCATCGAGCAATTCGCACAACGCGCTCCAGCGGCCTGGATGGTAGGCCACGACCATCATCCAGCCGTCGCGGGTACGGAAGGCTTCGTTCGGACAGGCATAGGGCGCCGCGCTCCCGACCTTCTCCGGATCGGCCCCCGAAGCGAAAAACGCCGCGAACGCGATCTGCTGCAGCATCAGCGTCGAGTTGTAGAGGCTCACGTCGAGGTGCTGCCCCACCGCTTTCGTGCGCACGGTGTGCAGCGCGCCGAGCACGGCGATCGTGGCGAGGTAGCCGCCCATCATGTCGGCGACGGGCACCGGCACCTTCAGAGGATCGCCATGCGCCGTACCGAGCGTGCTCATGAGCCCGCTGACGGCCTGTATCACGCCATCGACCCCCGGCCGCCCGGTGCTCTCGCCGCGCTGCCCAAACGCCGAAATCGAGCAATAGACGAGCTTCGGATTGACGGCGCGAAGCGCGTCGTAGCCGAGTCCCATCGCGGCCATGACGCCCGGCCGGAAGTTCTCGATGAGCACGTCCGCCTTGCGCACCATCGTCGTAATAGTCCGCCGTCCGGCATCGGTCTTCAGATCGATGGCGAGACTGTACTTGCCGCGATTGACGCTCATGAACGCCGGGCTCACGCCGTTCTGCCACGGCGGACCGATCTGCCTGCCGATTTCGCCGCCGGGCGGCTCGATCTTGACGACGTGGGCGCCGAGGTCGGCAAGCGTCATCGAACACACCGGTCCCGCCAGCACGTGCGAGAAGTCGAGCACGCGCACGTCTTTCAAACTGTCTCGAATCATTCGTCGTGGTCCTGTCTCCGGGTCCGACGTTGCGTCGAACCATAGGCGCAGATTAGATTCGCGCCATCACAGGAACAATCGACTTTTTCGAAACGGGGCTTTGAGTTTTTGTTAAAAGGTGCCGGCGGTCTGCACGAGTGAGACCAGCCAGTCGCGGAAGGTCGTTAATGCCGCGGACGGGCGACGCGTGGCCGGCCATGCGAAGTAATACGTATAAGCGCCACGGTCGAGCTCCAGGCGAAATGGCGCGACCAGTTGCCCGTTATCGAGTTCTGCCCGCACCAACGCCTTTTGCGCGATCGCCACGCCATGTCCTTCGATGGCGGCCTGATACGCTAGCAGCGAGGTCTCATAGCGCATTTCGCGACGACGCCCGTCGAGCGCGAACCCCGCCGCTTTCATCCATAGCGCCCAGTCATCGGCGCGCGCGAGCGAGTGCAACAGCGTCTCCCCCTGCAGTCTGCTTCGCGCCCGCACTTTGCGCGATGGCGCGGCGACGGGTACGAGTTCATTGGGAATGAGCCTCTGAGCAGAAAGACCAGGCCAGTTGCCATCGCCGAGCTGGATTCCGCCGTCGATATCCTCGCGCTCGAAGTTGAGCGGCGCCGACGAAGTGGTGAGCTGCACGTCGACGTCGTCATGCTGCCGGTGAAAACTGGCGAGCCGCGGTATCAGCCAGCGGACCGCGAACGTGGCGGGGCAACGAATCTTGAGTACCTGCGAGCGTCGCCCTGCCGTACGAATGCTGTCGGTCGCCTGTCGCAGGCCCGCAAAGAACGGCATCAGTTCGGCGAGATAGCGCGCACCCGCCGAAGTCAGCTCGAGCCGTCCTTTGACGCGCTCGAACAATGCCACACCGAGAAAGCCTTCCAGCGTCTTCACCTGTCGGCTCACAGCCGCCGGTGTCACGGCGAGTTCGTTCGCTGCTTTCGATACGCTCAGCAGACGCCCCGTTGCTTCAAAAGCACGTATGGAATTAAGGGAGGGTAGCGGCGCGGAACGGTCCATGAACATCGGGGGAGGAATCGGCATTCGGAATTCTGGCGCAAAATCGCGTGTGCTGGGAATGTTTCGTCACCCGCCTGGAGCCCCGCCCTCGCCGTCGGCCCACCAGACTCGACCGTGCTGATCAGCGCCCCGTCCGGTTTCGACAAGCCGAATGAGCGTGCAATCGACTGGCTCACTTCCTGAACTGCGGCACCGAGACGTCCGCGGCTCATCTGGCCAGCCTTTAACAATTGGTCCTTCACATCCAATGCAACGTCGATCGGTATCACGAATGACAGTCCTTAATCGCCTACGTCAGCACGACTCGGGTTGCCGGTCGTTACTATCGGCAAGCTGTCCGAGTCAATCTTGATTCCTGCGACATCGGACAGCGCATCGCTGCCGATCACTTGTCCCCTGAACTCCCGCTTGTCGGTCCGTTTCACGTCGACCACACCGGCGTTGCCGACTACGTGGCGATTGGTCAGGATGTTGCCGTCGGCGCTGACGATAAAGCCGGAGCCCAGGGTGACTTCCTGGCGGTTGCCGATCACACGGCGCGTGAGAAACGGCGCGAGTGGATTGCCCGGTGCGATGCCTGGTGGCAACTGTATGCCCATCTGGGTGACCTCGCGCCGTTAAGGCAGGACAAAGCTTGCCGCCGCGTCCGGACTACGATCAGTAGCCGTTTTTTTCAGAAAATCGAGCATCAGGCCTGCGATCTCGTCGACCTGTTCATCGAATGCGAAATGCCCGGCGTCGAGCAGATGAATTTCCGCTCTGGGCAGATCCCTCCCGTAGGCTTCAGCCCCCGGCGCGATAAACGACGGATCATTCTTGCCCCACACCACCAGGGTCGGCGGCTTGTGTTCACGCAGCCACGCCTGCCAGGCCGGATACGAAGCGACATTCGTCCGGTAGTCGTACAGCAGAGCGCCCTGGATCTCGCGCTGACCGGATTGCGACAGATGTGCATACTCGTCAGTCCACGTATCGGGATCGTATCGCTCGGGATGCAGCGTCCCGGCCGTGTGCCGCTGCTCGGTCGCAGCAAACGAGATGAACGTATCCAGCACTTCAGGGTGTGCCTTGGGATCGGCCCAGTATTGGGCGATGCCCGTCCATTTCACGCCTAGCCCTTCCCTGTAGGCATTCGCATTCTGGATGACCAGCGTTTGCACGCGCTCGGGGTGCGCCACCATGATCCGGAAGCCGACTGGCCCACCGTAGTCGTGAAGGTACAGGCTGTAGCGACTTACTCCGATCTGATCGAGCAACTCGCTGGTCGTCCGTGCCAGATGGTCGAACGTGTACGTGTATGCCGTCGGAGACGGTGCATCGCTCTGCCCGAAACCCGGAAAGTCCGGCGCGATCAGGTGATAGTGCGCAGCCAGTAACGGAATCAGCGGGTCGAATTCACGCGACGACGACGGAAACCCATGCAGTAATACGATCGTCGGCGCATCCTTCGGACCGGCCTCCCGATAGAAGATCCGTATCCCATCGACTGTGACACGATGATAGGACGTCGTGCTCGAAATGGACTCCAGGGGTGCTGCCTGCACCGCATGGCTTGTCATCAATGCGACCGCCGCTGCCAGAAGAATTCGCGCTTTCATCTTGAAGTTCTGCCTGTTTGAAAAGCTTTACCTGAACTCCGAACGATTCCGACGAGGACCACCAGCAGGAAATGCCAGCAGAACCCGCCCCGTGCTTCGATCGGGAATTCGAGCTGATTCTTAGAATTGCGTCAGCCCGCCATCGACCACCAGTTCAACGCCCGTCGTGTATGACGAATCGTCGCTGGCCAGGAACACCGCACTCCTGGCGATTTCAATCGACTCGCCGAAGCGCTGCAGCGGCACCCTGGCCTGAATGGCGGCCGCGGTTGCTGCGAGCTGCTCGTCGGTAAGACCCAGCTTGCCGTAGAACGGCGTCGTGATCGCGCCCGGGCTCACGGCATTCACGCGGATACCGCGCGGGGCCAGCTCTGCTCCCAGCGTGCGGACCAGCGACCGGACGGCCGCCTTCGTTGCGGCCAGCAGAGACAGGCCTGGCATGCCGACGGTGTCGAGGAACGACGTCGTCACCACCACGCTGCCGCCGTTCTGCATGAACGGAACAGCCTTCTGCACCGTCAGGAACAGGCCCGTGAAATTCAGCGAGAAATGTTCGTCGATCAGTTCCGGGGTGACGGCCTCGAGCGGCGCGACCTTGCCGGCACCGGCATTGGCGAACACCACGTCGATGCGGCCGAAACTGGCGCGCGCGGCTTCGATGGCGCGTTCGATATCGGCCGGCTTGCGCAGATCGGCGGACAGCAGCAGCACATCACCGCCGATTTCCTTGCCGGCTGCCGCGAGGCGCTCCGCGTTCGAGCCGAGCACGATGACCGAGGCGCCTTCCGCGCGGAACAGCTTCGCGGTTTCCAGGCCGATGCCCGACGTACCGCCGGTGATCAGTGCAACCTTGTTCTTCAGTTTCATTTTGCTTCCTTCATACAGATATTAAAGAGGAATACTGATATCCCTCAATGGACATGCCGCCATTCGGGTGACGACGAGGAAATCATGTCGCGGCCGCCGGCCGCGCAAAGCATCCCGGCTCAGCCGGCCTGATACCGGGAATAATCCGTATAGCCCTTCGCACCGCCGCCGTAGTATGTCTTCGCAGACGCTTCCGTCAGCTGCCGATCCAGACGCAGCCGATCGACCAGATCGGGGTTGCCGATAAACGCCTTGCCGAAAGCGACCATATCTGCATGGCCGGTCGCGATCGCGGCGGCCGCCAGCGCGCGATCGTAGCCGCCGTTCGCGATATACGCGCCGTCGAACGCGCGACGCAGAGACTGGAAGTCGAAAGCTCCCGCCGTTCCGGCCGGCGCACGCTCCTCGATGCAATGCAGATAGGCCAGGCCCAGAGCGCCGAGCCGTTCGGCAAGCCGCTCATAGGTCGACTGCGGATCGCTGTCGAGCGGCGTTTCACCGATCGTGGTCTTGACCGGAGACAATCGCACGCCCACATGCCCGGCGCCCCAGATCTCGGCCACGGCCTCCGCGACCTCGACAGGCAGACGCAGCCGGTTCTCGACCGAACCGCCGTATTGATCGTCCCGACGATTTGTGCCGTCCCGCAGGAACTGCTCGAGCAGGAAGCAGTTACCCATGTGAATCTCGACGCCGTCGAACCCGGCCTGCTCCGCCATCCGGGCCGCATGTCGGTACTCGTCGATCACACCGGGAATCTCGTCCGTCTGCAGCGCGCGCGGCATGGACGGCGGCAGCATGCCGGCGGCGGTCAACACGGTGCCGCCAGCCTGAATCGCCGAGGGTCCGACGGGAGCACGCGCCCCCTCGTGGAGAGTCACGTGCGAAATCCGTCCGGTATGCAGGAGCTGCAGCACGATCGTGCCGGCGGCATCGTGGACCGCATCGGTCACCTGACGCCATGCTCTGGCTTGTGCTTCCGTGTAGATGCCAGGGGTGTAGGCATAACCTCGGCCTTGCCGCGAAACATTAGTTGCTTCTGCAACGATAAGTCCGGCAGATGCGCGCTGACTGTAATACTCGGCGGCGAGAGATGTCTGCACGCCATCGAGATCGGCTCGAGCCCGCGTAAGCGGCGCCATAGCGACACGGTTCGGGATGTGAATTCCACCGAGCGCACCGGGGGAGAAAAGATCGGAGGGCTGCATGAACAAGTCCTTTGGAAACGAATCGTTATCGCGAATGCCGCATCATGCCGTCCAACGCATTGATGTTGAATCCACTAAAATCGATTTTGATTTCCTCAAAAAATGGACAAGTGACGTGGACCGACTCGAAGCCATGACGATGCTGCTCGCCGCGATTCAGAAAGGCAGTTTCTCGGCCGCCGCGCGGGAAATGAACGTGCCGGTGCCAACGCTTACGCGCAGGGTCACGGATCTTGAAGAACAACTCGGCACGCGCCTACTCACGCGTACGACGCGCAAGCTGGCGCTAACGGATGCAGGAGTCGCCTATGCGACTACGGCTCGACAGATTCTCGAACTGGTTGCGGAACAGGAACGTGAGGCGACGGGAGAATTCACGGCGCCGCGCGGGGAACTCACGATCACAACGCCGGTACTCCTCGGACGACTCTATGTGCTGCCGGAGATCATGGACTTTCTGGACTTGTTTCCGGAAATCGACGTCACACTGACCCAGTCGGATCGCAATGTCGATCTGGTCGACGCGCATGTCGATCTGGCGGTGCGTATCGGAAGGCTGCCCGACAGCAGCATGATCGCAACGCGAATCGGCGCGTTTCGCCCGGTTGTGTGCGCCAGCCCCGCGTTGCTGGCAGAACGCGGCGTGCCCCGGGTGCCTGCCGATCTGGCAGAACTTCCGTGCGTTGTGTTCAACGGTCCGATGCTATCGCCGGACTGGACCTTCCGGTGCCCCGATACGGAACGGCTTGTCACCATCCCGATTGCGCCAAGGCTCCGGGTGTCGTCACCCGACTCGGCCGCCGCTGCCGCCGTTCGCGGTCTCGGGTTCACGCAGTTGCTGCACTACCACGTCGCAGAGGCTATCGAAGCCGGCAAGCTCGAGATCGTACTGGAGGCCTTCGAATTCGATCCGGTGCCGATCCAGCTCGTCCACGTTTCCCGCAACATGATGCCGCTCAAACTGCGACGCTTTCTCGACTTCGTGACACCCCGGCTCAGGGAATCCCTGTCCCGGTTTGCCAAACCGTCATGAATCAGGAACGAGACGTTTCGTCCTTCGTCAGATCGAGCAGCGTGTTCATGGCCCGTTTGAACGGGCCCGCATCCCCGCTCGCCGCCTGCAGGGTCAGCACGCCCTGAACCAGGGCCACCCAATCTTCCGCAAAGTGCCGCGCCCGCACAGGCGGCATGCCGCTGTCGCGCGCCAGCACTTCGATCGCGCCGATCCAGTGAGCAAACGCCTTGCGCAGATCCTGACGCGCCTCGGCGCCGATTTCCGAGCCCGCCAGTTGACCCAGAACACAGGGCGATCGCCCGCCCGAATACAGCTTGTCGAACGTGGCAACGATCCTGCGTACGCGCGCCTTCAGCGATCCTGAGCCTTGTGCCGCCGCCAGGATCTCGGCGTCGATCCACGCCGTCGCGCGCTCGAGCACGGCCTTCGCCATCTGCTCCTTCCCGTTCGGGAAATGATGATAGAGGCTCGATTTGCCCAGTCCCGTTGCTCGGGACAAGTCGGCAAGCGACGCGCCCTCGAAGCCCTGGTCACGGAAAACGTTGAACAGCCGGTCGACGATTTCGTCTTTCGAGACTGCGGCAGGAGGCATTCAATGCTCCGAAATGAGTACCGATCATTCGGTACGGTTCAAGGGTTTCGAGAATTATCCCATGAAAATCCACTTGACGATCACTGCCTTCTGTCTATACTGTACCGATCGTTCGGTTCAGTATCGCATAGTTCGGTGCGACCGCGCGTTCTCCTTGTCACCCTGAGAGCTTTATCATGTCGACCTCTGCCAAGTTTCAAACCGTTTCCGTCACGGACCGCCGCAGCGGTTCGGCGCTCAAGATCTTCTATCGCGAGGCTGGGCAAGCCGATGCGCCGACCGTCTTGTTGCTGCATGGCTTCCCGACCTCGAGCCATCAGTATCGCGGCCTGATCGAACGGCTCGCCGACAAGTACCGCGTCATCGCGCCCGATCTGCCGGGCTTCGGTTTCTCGGATGCGCCCGAGGCAAAGTCGTTCGGCTATACCTTCGACCATCTCACCGAGGTAATCGAAAGCTTCACCGACGCTTTGAACCTGACGCGCTACGCGCTGTACGTATTCGATTACGGTGCGCCGGTCGGTTTCCGGCTGGCCGTGTCTCGACCCGAACGCGTCTCCGCGCTGATCTCGCAGAACGGCAATGCGTACGAGGAGGGGCTCAGCGATGGCTGGAACCCGATCCGGGCCTACTGGCAGGAGCCGAGCGACACGAATCGCAATGCGCTACGCGCACTCCTGAAAAGCGAGACGACGCAGTTCCAGTACACGCACGGCGAATCGGACGCGACGCGAATCGCGCCGGAAAGCTATACGCTCGACCAGCATTTCCTCGACCGGCCCGGCAACGACGAGATCCAGCTCGATCTGTTCGGCGATTACCAGTCGAACGTGGCCGCGTATCCGAGTTTCCACGAATATTTCCGCACGCACCGTCCGCCTACGCTGGCCGTATGGGGCAAAAACGATCCGTTCTTTCTGCCGGCCGGCGCAGAAGCGTATCGACGCGATCTCCCGGACGCGGAAGTCCATCTGATCGACGCGGGGCATTTCCCGCTCGAGACGCATCTCGACGAGGTCTCACCTATCGTGCGATCGTTCCTGGCTCGCACGCTGGATCGCGCCCAGGGCGCCGTACTGTTCGGACCGTTAGAAGCGTCATCAGTCCCGGCGGAGGCGAAGCCCCTGCTCGACAGCATGAGCGGCGTGTTCGGCTTCGTGCCGAATCTCGGATACGCGCTGGCAGCGGAGCCGGCCGTGCTCGAGGCGTATATCTCAGCACTACAAGCGCTGGGCAAGACCACGCTCAGCCCTGTCGCCCAACAGGTGGCAATGGCGGCGGTCAGCCGCGCAAACGCGGCTGATTATGGCGTCGCGGTTCATGCAACGCTGGCGGAGAAAGTCGGGGCGCCGGCCAACGTCGTGAAGGCGCTGCGTAACGGCGATGCACTCGAAGATCCGAAGCTGGAGGCTGTGCGATGTTTCGCCACCGCCATTGCCTCGAAGCGCACGCAGGTATCCGACAGCGACGTTCATGCGCTGCGTGCGGCGGGACTCGATCATCGGGCCGTGCTTGCGATCGCCCTGGCCGCGTCGGCCAAGACGCTCGTCAATACGATGGCACATCTGTCGCGGCCGGAGATCGATGCAGGCTTTCAACCGCACAAGGCATAGACAGAGGTCGAGCAGAGCGGCATGAATCAGCAGAAAGCCGCGAGTCCCGAGCACGTCCGTAAGGCGTGGCGTGCCCGGCGTGAAGCGGTTGCGTCGACGGCATCGAAATCGGCGAGCTCTGTCGGGATGCCGAAATCGCGCACACCGTAGTCCGCCTGCAACGCAGCGACGGCGCGCGCGATGCTGGCCTGATCGCGCGACAGCTGCGTCGTGTCATATCCACGTCGGCGCGCGTCCAACCCCGGCGCCAGCGCCGGTGACTACGGCAGCCTTCCTCATCGTTTCGCGGCCCGGCGTATCCGCATTGAGCTCTCCTGTCGATCACGGAACAATCATCAGGACGCTTGAGCAAAAACCGGGCCGCAGAATTACATCCAGCTTGCCAGCTCAGCGCCATGCAAGCAACACACGTTGCGCGAAAACGTGGGCGTTCCCACTCAATAGCGCCTCAAACATACGCTGGCAGGCGGCGGCCCACTGCCGGACACCGGCATCTATTTCTATTGTCTGAATGCCGGGCGTTTTTTTTGCGGCGAAGAACCCTTCGAAGTATTCGCCGCGACCTGAAGGCCGGACGACTGGGCCGAGATGAATCCGGCGTTTGGCTATAACGGCCTGCAATTGCGCAAGGGTCAGCTGAGCGAGGGCAAAAACGCACGGATACAGATTGGCATCGACCCGGCCGATCGGTTCGCGCGCGAAATCGATCATATGTCGCTGAGCGTGGTGGAGGGACCGACGTCGCATACGCCCGGCGAGGAAGGGTTGCAGAACCAGCGGACCGTCGAGGCGCCTCGCCATCAATCCGAGGGAACGACACTTGCTGCGGATTCGTCGCTACCTATGCTCATACGACCACTGCGAAGGAGTCTCTCATGTCTCAAACCGTTGGCGATTTCATCATTGAAAGGCTCCATGCCTGGGGCGTGCGCCGTATTTACGGTTATCCGGGCGACGGTATCAACGGTGTTTTCGGCGCGTTGAGCCGCGCGCAAAGCGAGGCGCAGAAGAACAGCAAAAACGCCGAAAAAAACGGGCAGGCGATTGAGCCAATTGAATTCGTGCAGGTGCGTCATGAAGAAATGGCGGCATTCATGGCGTCGGCACACGCGAAGTTCACGGGCGAACTCGGCGTATGCATCGCCACTTCCGGACCCGGCGCGTCGCATCTGCTCACCGGCCTCTACGACGCGCGCATGGATCACATGCCGGTGTTGGCCCTCGCTGGACAGCAGGCGCGCGCCGGGCTCGGCGGCCATTATCAGCAGGAACTCGACCTCGTCTCCCTGTTCAAGGACGTCGCCGGCGCTTTCGTCGAGCAGGCCACCGTGCCCGCTCAGGTGCGTCATCTGGTCGACCGCGCAGTGCGCACGGCACTCGCCGAACACAAGGTCACCGCGATCATTCTGCCCAACGATCTCCAGGATCTTCCCTATGAAGCGCCGGGCCGCAAACACGGCACGCTGCATTCGGGCGTCGGCTACAACGCGCCTCGTCTCGTGCCCTACCCCGACGACCTTCAGAAAGCCGCCGACGTGCTGAACGCCGGCACGAAAGTGGCCATTCTGGTCGGCGCGGGTGCCTTGCGGGCGACGGACGAAGTGCTCGCCATCGCCGACAAACTCGGTGCTGGCGTCGCCAAGGCGTTGCTCGGCAAAGCGGCGTTGCCAGACGATCTGCCTTGGGTGACGGGCTCCATCGGCCTGCTCGGCACCAAGCCGAGCTACGACATGATGACCGAATGCGACACGTTGCTGATGATCGACTCGGGCTTTCCCTATTCGGAGTTTTTGCCCAAGGAGGGCGCCGCGCGCGGCGTACAGATCGACATCAAGGCCGACATGCTGAGCCTGCGATATCCGATGGAAGTCAATCTGGTCGGCGACAGCGGCGAAACCTTGCGCGCGCTGCTGCCGCTACTCGAAGAGAAGAAGGATCGCGCATGGCGCAAGCGGATCGAGGGCTGGACTGCGGACTGGTGGAAAACGCTGGAAAAACGCGCCCATGAGTCCGGCAAGGACGCGGTCAATCCGCAGCGTACCGTGTGGGAATTGTCCAAGCGCATTCCGGCCAACTCGATCGTGACGAGCGACTCGGGCTCGGTGGCTAACTGGTACGCGCGCGACCTGAAGGTGCAGCGCGGCATGATGTGCTCGTTGTCGGGCAGACTCGCGTCGATGGGCGCGGCGGTGCCCTATGCGATCGCCGCCAAGTTCGCGT
The DNA here is from genome assembly GCF_031570135.1 of Paraburkholderia sp. USG1. NCBI lineage: Bacteria > Pseudomonadati > Pseudomonadota > Betaproteobacteria > Burkholderiales > Burkholderiaceae > Paraburkholderia > Paraburkholderia sp. USG1. Next base: position 115,386 of record NZ_JAMWXW010000014.1, read on the forward strand.
ATCCGGAGCGTCCCGTATTCGCGCTGGTGGGCGACGGCGCGATGCAGATGAACAATATGGCCGAACTGATCACTGTGTCGAAGTACTGGCAAAGCTGGAAAGATCCGCGCTGGATCTGCATGGTACTCAACAATCAGGATCTGAACCAGGTCACGTGGGAACAGCGTGCGATGGAAGGTGATCCGAAGTTCGAGGCATCGCAGGATATTCCATCCGTTCCGTATCACAAGTTCGCGGAAATGATCGGCCTGAAGGGCATTTATGTGGATGACGCGGAGCAGATGGCGCACGCGTGGGACGAGGCGCTGGCAGCAGACCGCCCCGTGGTGATCGAAGTGAAGGCCGACCCGAACATTGCACCGCTACCGCCGCACATCACGCTTTCCCAGGCCAAGGCGTTCGCGTCGACCTTGATGAAAGGCGATCCCAACGAAGGCAATGTGATCGTGGAAACGGCGAAACAGGTGCTTGGCGCAGTATTGCCGGGTCATCACGATAAATGAGCGCGTGTCCCGTGAACGGTCAGAGCCGAGGATGCCGGTAAGGAATCTCGTCGGCACCGCCGGCAAATCTCCGAGCCCGAAAACAGGCGTGCCGCATGAAGCCCGCGCGGCACGCCCTTCCGCATGCTGCCCGCACATACCGTCAAATGACGGTTGTTCGGCCTCCAGGCGAGCGCAGGCGCAGGTTGACAATTCCCCTGACGATCAAGGACTCATGGACCTGCGCCCGGCAATCTGGAATCGGGCACGCGTGATTTATTGACTATCGCAAGATCTTGGTTAAAAAGGGGATTTCAAGAATTCCTTACTCCCACTCGATTGTCGCCGGCGGCTTCCCCGAAATGTCATACACCACCCGGTTGATCCCGCGCACTTCATTGATGATCCGGTTCGACACATGCCCCAGCAACTCATGCGGCAGATGCGCCCAATGCGCAGTCATGAAGTCCAGCGTCTGCACGGCACGCAGCGCGACAACATACTCATAAGTCCGCCCATCACCCATCACCCCAACGCTCTTCACCGGCAGAAACACCGCGAACGCCTGGCTCGTCAGATCGTACCAGGACTTGCCGGTTTCCTTGTCGATGAAAGTCCGCAGCGTCTCGATGAAAATCGCGTCCGCGCGACGCAGAAGATCCGCGAAATCGCGCTTCACTTCGCCGAGAATCCGCACGCCCAGACCCGGGCCCGGGAACGGATGGCGGTACACCATGGCCGGCGGCAAACCGAGCTTGACGCCGAGTTCGCGCACTTCGTCCTTGAACAGTTCGCGCAGCGGCTCGAGCAGCTTCAGGTTCAGCGTCTCAGGCAGGCCGCCCACGTTGTGGTGGCTCTTGATGGTCTGCGTGGCTTTCTTGCCCTTGCCGGCCGATTCGATCACGTCCGGATAGATCGTGCCTTGCGCCAGCCACTTCGCATCGGTCAGCTTGCCGGCTTCGGTCTGGAACACCTCGACGAATTCCGCGCCGATGATCTTGCGCTTCGCCTCCGGATCGGTCACACCGGCCAGCTTGCGCAGGAACACTTCGCTCGCGTCGACGTGAATCACCTTCACGCCCAGGTGGTCCGCGAAGGTCGCCATCACCTGCTCGGCTTCGTTCAGGCGCAACAGGCCATGATCGACGAACACGCAGGTCAGCTGATCGCCGATCGCGCGATGCAGCAGCGCCGCCGCCACCGACGAATCCACGCCGCCCGAGAGCCCCAGAATCACGTGTTCCTGACCGACCTGCTCGCGGATCTTCGCGACGGCTTCGTCGATATAGTGGCCCATTTCCCAATCCGGCTGCGCGCCGCAGATCTTCAGCACGAAGCGTTCGAGCATGGCGCGGCCCTGCACAGTGTGCGTGACTTCCGGGTGCCATTGCAGGCCGTAAAAATGGCGCTTTTCGTCGGCCATCGCGGCGATCGGGCACGATTCCGTCGACGCCATCAGCGCGAAGCCCGGCGGCATTTCCAGCACCTTGTCGCCGTGGCTCATCCACACCTTCAACATGCCGTGGCCTTCCGCCGTGGTGAAATCGCTGATGCCTTCGAGCAGGCTCGTGTGGTTACGCGCGCGCACTTCGGCATAACCGAACTCGCGCAGGTGGCCGATATCGACCTTGCCGCCCAGCTGCTCGGCCATCGCCTGCATGCCGTAGCAGATGCCGAGCACCGGCACGCCGAGTTCGAACACGGCCTGCGGCACGCGCGGCGTGTCCGTTTCAGTGACCGAGCTCGGGCCGCCGGAAAGGATCACGCCCTTCGGCGCGAAGTCGCGAATGAACGACGCATCGACGTCGTACGGATGAATTTCCGAATACACGTTGGCTTCGCGAACGCGACGTGCAATCAGTTGGGTGACTTGCGAACCGAAGTCGAGGATCAGAATCTTGTCGTGCATGGCAGCGGACGGAGTCAAAGAGTAAGCGGATACGGAATGCCGCGCACAGCGCGCGGCGTTGAATTCAAAGCGGTCCACGTGGGGACATTGGAGCGTGAAGCGTAACGATGCAGCGCCGTCGCGCAAGCGCCGCCGCAGCCAGTAGCTCGCGGCGAGCGCAAACGGAATCCGGTAGCTTCGGCAAACGGCGTGGCGCGCGGCGCGTCAGCCATGAAACGGCGGCCGGGGCGCGTTGGCGGCGCCATCGCGGGCTTCGTCCCGCGCAGCTGCGGCTTCCGCCCGCGCTGCGCGTTCGGAATCCGTCAGACCGGCTTCGTCGGCCACCGGATGAAGCGGCGCCGCTGCAACAGGACTGGCGGGACTGACTGGACGCGTAACCGGCACGACGGGCTCAACCACCGGCTCGGCGTGATAGACCGGAAAGCCCGCTGTCACGCGGCCCGGCTCGCGCCGGTTGGCCGCGTCTTTCGCCGCGTCTTTGGCAGCCTGTTTTTCGGCGCGCTCCGCGGCTGCGGCTTCAACCAGCCGCACCTTTTCACGCCGCCGCACCGCGCCCGACAACCGCACGCCGCCCAGACCGATCACCAGCAAGACGACACCCGTCAGCACCGCGACGATCTGACCGAAACCGGTCAGCGCCGGCGTATGCAAACCGAGCAGCCACACCAGCATCAGCAGGCCGGTCAGCCAGTTCACATGGCCGACCACTCGCGCAACCGCGGTCGTCAGCGCGCCGTCGATCGACGCGTGCAGAGCCAGCCACGCGAGCCCGATCAGCGCCACGCCGAACCCCTGGCCGACCAGAGCCGGCTGGGTCTGCACCAGAAGCAGCGCGTTGTACAACGAAGTCCACGGCGTCAGCAGAAAAAGCAGGCCGAACGCAAGCAACAGCAAGGCATCGAGGATGAGTACACCGCGCAGCAATGGCTTCATTAGCGTTTAGTCCACGTGGTAGTTGGGCGCTTCCTTGGTGATCTGCACATCATGCACGTGCGACTCGCGCAAGCCCGCGCCCGTGATCTGCACGAACTCGGCCTTGTCGTTCATCTCGGCGATGGTGCGGCAGCCGCAGTAGCCCATGCTGGCGCGCACGCCGCCGATCAGCTGGAACAGGATCGCGTTGACCGAGCCCTTGTAGGCGACGCGGCCTTCGATACCTTCCGGCACCAGCTTGTCGATGTTCGCCGAGTTGTCCTGGAAGTAGCGATCCGCAGCGCCGTCTTTCATCGCGCCGACCGAGCCCATGCCGCGGTACGACTTGTACTGGCGGCCCTGGAACAGGAACACGTCGCCCGGCGCTTCTTCGGTGCCGGCGAACATGCTGCCCATCATCACGGCGTTCGCGCCGGCGGCCAGCGCCTTGCTGACGTCGCCGGAGAAACGCACGCCGCCGTCGGCGATGACCGGCACGCCCGTGCCCTTCAGCGCTTCGGAAACATTCGAGATCGCGGTGACTTGCGGCACGCCCACACCGGCAACGATCCGCGTCGTGCAGATCGAGCCCGGGCCGATACCGACCTTCACGCCGTCTGCGCCATATTCGACGAGCGCCTTGGCCGCCGCCGCGGTGGCGATGTTGCCGCCAATCACTTCGACCCGCGGGAAGTTCTGCTTGACCCACTTGACGCGCTCGAGCACGCCTTTGCTATGGCCATGCGCCGTGTCGACGACGATCACGTCCACACCGGCCTGCACCAGCAGTTCCACGCGCTCTTCGTTGTCTTCGCCCACGCCGACCGCCGCGCCTGCGCGCAGCTTGCCGTGCTCGTCTTTACAGGCGTCCGGGTGTTCGGTCTGCTTGGTGATGTCCTTAACCGTCATCAGGCCGCGCAGTTCGAATGCGTCGTTGATCACCAGCACGCGTTCGAGGCGGTGGCTGTGCATCAGCGCCTTGGCTTCGGCAAGCGACGTGCCTTCCTTGACGGTGACGAGGCGCTCGCGCGGCGTCATGATGTTGCGCACCGGTTCGTCCAGGCGCTCCTCGAATCGCAAGTCGCGGTTCGTGACGATACCCACCAGCTGCGCGCCTTCGACGACCGGGAAGCCCGAAATGCCATGCTGGCGCGACAGTGCGATCACGTCGCGCACCTTCATTTGCGGCGGCACGGTGATCGGATCACGTACCACGCCCGATTCGAAGCGCTTCACCTTGGCGACTTCACGCGCCTGTTCGGCCGGCGTGAGATTCTTGTGGATGATGCCCACGCCACCCATTTGCGCCATTGCGATGGCAAGGCGGGCTTCAGTGACCGTGTCCATCGCGGCGGACACGAGCGGCATATTCAGGGAAATGTTGCGGGTCAGCCGGGTCTTGAGGCTGGTGTCGCGCGGCAGAACATCGGAGAAAGCCGGGACGAGGAGCACGTCATCGAACGTGAGTGCTGTTTGGATCAGACGCATGGCAAATCCTATAGGCGCAAAAGCGAATTATACGCGATACCTCCCTGGTTTTCACTGCACTAACAGCAGCTTAGCGAATTTCGGGTAGTTTTTTCGCGCCGCCGGGCCGCCTGAATTTCGCTTGCCTGTTCGCCTCGGGTTCGATCCGGTTTCGTTTGCGCGTTCGGGTGCAACGAGGTGTTGTCGCGCCGGAATGCAGAATCAAACAAGACGCCGAGGCCGCCGACCGGCTATTCTGCCGACCATTCCAGTTTTCGCAGGAGCAGTCGATGCAGCGCGGTGTGGCATATGGAGTTCTGGCCGGAGCCCTGTGGGGCATGGTTTTTCTGGTGCCGCGCGTGCTGCCCGATTTTTCGCCGCTGCTGCTGTGCGCCGGCCGCTACACGATGTACGGCGCCGTCTCGCTGGCCGCCGCGCTGCCTATGGCGCGCTCGCTCGTCAAACGCTTGACCCGCGAGGATCTCGGCGCGCTGGTGAAGCTGGCGCTGGCCGGCAACCTCCTCTACTACCTCCTGTTGACAGCGGCCGTCCACCTGATCGGCATCGCGCCGGCGTCGCTGATCGTCGGCGTGCTGCCCGTCACGGTGACACTGCTCGGCCGGCGCGACCACGGCGCGGTGCCGCTCGCCCGCCTCGTCTGGCCGCTCGCGATGGTGATGGCGGGCATCGTCTGCATCAATATCGACGTGTTTACGGTCGCCGACAGCACGCCGGTAAGCGTTGCCACCAAGCTGCTCGGCCTCGCCTGCGCGGTCGGCGCGCTGGGCTGCTGGACATGGTTCGCGGTCGAAAACGCCCGCTACCTGCAGCGCCAGACGCATTTCAGCGGCAACGAGTGGTCGGTTCTGTGGGGTGTGGTGACCGGCGCGCTCGGCGCGGCGTTGTGGCTCGTGGTTGCCATGCTGCCGGCGGGCGGCCCACAAGGCGAGCTGGCCGATGGCCGCTGGCATAGCTTCTGGATGCTCAATCTGGGCCTCGCGATCGGCGCGTCGTGGCTCGGCAACGGGCTGTGGAATGCCGCATCGAAACGGCTGCCGCTGACGCTCTCCGGCCAGATGATCGTGTTCGAGACGCTGTTCGCGCTGCTTTATGCATTCATTTATGACGAGCGCATGCCGCGGCCGCTTGAACTGGCGGCGATTCTGCTGCTGGTGGCCGGCGTGTGCTGGTCGGTGCGCCGGCATGCGGACGACGATACGGACGGGGCGACACGAATCAAGGACAAGCCGCAAGTGTCGGCGCCTTGAGGCGAAGTGCCGCCGGGGTTGCCTGAGGGCGCGCTGCCCGCCTCTTCGGCGCAACGGGCACGGCGGGCGCGCGGGAGCAGCGGATCGTTGCGGCTTCCGCCCGCCTGTTCAAGTCCGCCTACCGCGAATCCCTGTTCAGCCAGCGGCGCCCTTCGATCGAGCCCGCCTTGCGGGTCTTCTCGACACGTCGCTGGCGCGATACCTTGGGATCGACCAGTAGCGGCCGGTAGATTTCCACCCGGTCGTGATCGTTCAGCACCGCGTCGAGCGGCTTGAGCTTGCCGAACACCCCCACTTTCTGCGTGCCCAGGTCGATCTGCGGGAAACGCCGCAAGATGCCGCTCGCGTCCAGCGCCTGCTGCAGCGTGGCGCCTTCCGGCAACTCCACGGCAATCAGCGCCTGCTCGCCAGCCGACGCGTAGCAGACTTCAATCGACAAGCGCGCGCTCATGCCTTACCGTAGCGCTGGTCGGCGCGCTTCACGAACGACTCGACGAAGGTGTTGGCAATGTGATTGAACACCGGCCCAATGATCTTCTCGAGAATGATGTTGGTGAATTCGTAGTGCAGCGCAAATTCGATCTTGCAGGCGTCGGCGCGCAGCGGCGTGAAGCGCCAGAAACCGGTGAACTTGCGAAACGGGCCGTCCGCGAACTCCATATCGATGCGCGTGGGCCGTTCCATGCTGTTACGCGTGGCGAAGTGCTGCTTGATGCCCTTGAAATTGATATCGATCCTTGCCTCCATGCCGGCTTCGTCCCGGCGGCGGATTTCGACGCCGCCGCACCAGGGCAGGAAGTTGGGGTAATCGGCGACGTCGGTGACGAGGTCGAACATCTGTTCCGCCGAATGGCGGATCAACACGGTTTTCTGGACATCTGCCATAAATTGAACAGCGCGTGGCAAGGGTGGACAAGCGCAGCGGGCTTTCCTTGCCCCGCTTTGCTAAAATCGTGATTTTAAACGAGTTGGGCACTTTCCATTCATGAGCATCATCGACAACAGAAAGGCCTTCTACGACTACTCGGTCGAAGAACGCTATGAAGCAGGGCTCGTGCTCGAAGGATGGGAGGTCAAGGCGCTGCGCGCCGGGCGCGGCCAGATCAAGGAAGGTTATGTGGTCATCCGCAATAACGAACTGTTCCTGATCGGCACGCACATCAGCCCGTTGCCCGAAGCCTCGACCCATATCAACCCCGACCCGGTGCGCACGCGCAAGCTGCTCCTGCATAGCGAGGAAATCAGCAAACTGATCGGCAAGGTCGAGCAGCGCGGCTACACACTCGTGCCGCTGAACTTCCACTACAAGGGCGGCCGCGTCAAATGCGAGATCGGTCTGGCCAAGGGCAAGAAGCAGCACGACAAACGTGAGACCGAAAAGAAGCGCGATTGGGAACGTGAGAAAGCGCGCCTGATGCGCTCGCCGAGTTAAGCGGCGGTTCGGACTTGATGCTGCGGCTCAGGCCGCACAGACGCTGCGCGGATATGTCGCGCTTCATTCGTCGCCAACGCGCGGCAACGAACCTGCAAGCACACAAATGAAATTGGCCCGCACAGTCTGCGGGCCATTTCTTTTTCCAGCAGCCAGAACACGCTCAGCGCATGTCGGTCGTGCCCTTCCCTTTGCTCACGATCGTCAGCGCCGAGGCGATCATCGAACTCATGTCCGCAAGGTTGCCAGGCACGATCAATGTGGTGCCCTGCTTCGCCAGGTTGCCAAACGCGTTCACATATTGTTCGGCCACCTTCAGGTTGACCGCTTCCATCCCGCCGTTCGACTGGATCGCAGCCGCGATTTTCTGAATCGCCTGCGAATTGGCCTCGGCCACGGCCAGAATCGCCGACGCCTGACCCTGCGCCTGATTGATCGCTGCCTGCCGCTCGCCTTCCGACTTCTGGATCGCCGCCTCACGGCCGCCGGACGCGATATTGATCTGTTCCTGCTTGCGCCCTTCCGACGCCGCGATCAGCGCGCGCTTTTCCCGCTCGGCGGTGATCTGCGCCTGCATGGCGTGGAGAATCTCCTTGGGCGGCGTCAGATCCTTGATCTCGTAGCGCAGCACCTTCACGCCCCAGTTCGACGCCGCTTCGTCGAGCGACGACACGATGCTGTGATTGATGAAGTCGCGCTCCTCGAAGGTCTTGTCGAGTTCGAGTTTGCCGATCACCGAGCGCAGCGTGGTTTGCGACAGCTGCGTGATCGCGAACACGAAATTGCTCGACCCGTACGACGCCTTCATGGGATCGGTAACCTGAAAGTACAGCACGCCGTCCACCTGCAACTGCGTGTTGTCGCGCGTGATACAGACCTGGCTCGGCACCTCGAGCGGAATTTCCTTGAGAATGTGCTTATAAGCGATCCGGTCGACAAACGGAAACGCGAAGCTCAGTCCCGGCGTCAGCGTACGGTGATAGCGGCCGAGCCGCTCCAGAACCCACGCATGCTGTTGCGGCACGATCTTGATGATCTGCGCCGCCAGTACGATCACGATGATCAGTAGCACCGCCCCGACGATGGTCGAATCCATTACTGTCCTCCGGTCCCTGGTTGGAATAGTTGTGTGCTGCGAGAGAGCTCAGGCCGTGGTGGCCCGTCTGGTTGAATGGCGGGCCGCCACGACGACGAGGCAACTGCCACGCAATTCCGTGATTTCGTAAAGCTGCGCGTCTTCGGGCTCGCCCGCGGCCAGTTCGACGTCCCATGCCGCGCCGCGATAATCGGCGCGCGCCCGGCGCTCATGCCAGGCCGGCACGGTGAGCGTCTGACCGATGTCGAGATTGACGTCGGGGTTACGCGACGCCTCCTTGCGCGTTCTGCGGCCAAACCGCGAACGCCTGAGCAGCAGCACCGCCGCCAGCGCAACCACGGCCGCGGTGGCGAACTGAACGTCGGCCGCGGCGCCCGCGAGGTGCGCGATGGCGGCCGCCACGCAGCCGAGCGCGATCATCAATAGATAGAACGTGCCGCTCAGCAACTCCAGCACGACCAGCACGCCCGCCCCGATCCACCAGAACAATCCACCTGGCGCCACGTCGACCTCCACAAAGCAAAACACCCCGGATCTACCGGGGTGTTTATAGCACGAAGCGGGTGCATTTTAACGGGCGGCGCAGTACGGTTTAACGTGCATGAGGCTCACGTTTGAAATACCGCATCGCGCGTTATGCATGCCGCTTAGGAAACGGCATGCTGCCTCGCTTTACTTCGTCGATTTCGCCAGTTGCTGCCACGTCTCGATGATCGTATCCGGGTTCAGCGAGATCGACTTGATGCCTTCATCGGTCAGCCATTGCGCAAAGTCCGGATGATCCGACGGGCCCTGGCCGCAGATACCGACGTACTTGTCCAGTCGCAGACATGTGTCGATCGCGCGCTTCAACAGGAACTTGACCGCCGGATCGCGCTCGTCGAAATCCACCGCCAGCAGTTCCATGCCCGAGTCGCGGTCGAGGCCGAGCGTGAGTTGCGTCAGGTCGTTCGAGCCGATCGAGAAACCGTCGAAGAACTGCAGGAATTCTTCAGCGAGAATCGCGTTCGACGGCACTTCGCACATCATGATCAGGCGCAGGCCGTTCTCGCCGCGCTTCAGGCCGTACTTGGCCAGCAGCCCGACCACGCGCTCCGCCTGCTTCAGCGTACGCACGAACGGCACCATGATCTCGACGTTGTCGAGGCCCATCTCTTCACGCACTTTCTTCAGCGCGATGCATTCCATCTGGAACGCTTCGGCGAAGTCTTCGGCGATGTAGCGCGACGCGCCACGGAAACCGAGCATCGGGTTTTCTTCGTCCGGCTCGTAGCGCGAACCGCCGATCAGCTTCTTGTACTCGTTCGACTTGAAGTCCGACAGACGCACGATCACGGGCTTCGGATAGAACGCCGCCGCGATGGTTGCGATACCTTCGGTCAGCTTGTCGACGTAGAACGCGCGCGGCGATGCGTGACCGCGAGCGACGCTTTCCACCGCCTTCTTCAGATCCTGATCGATGTTCGGGTACTCGAGAATCGCCTTCGGGTGAACGCCGATGTTGTTGTTGATGATGAACTCGAGCCGCGCGAGACCCACGCCTGCGTTCGGCAGTTGCGAGAAGTCGAAAGCCAGTTGCGGGTTGCCGACGTTCATCATGATCTTCACCGGAATCGGCGGCAGTTCGCCGCGCTGCACTTCGGTGATTTCAGTTTCGAGCAGGCCGTCGTAGATCTTGCCTTCGTCGCCTTCCGCGCACGATACCGTAACCAGCGCGCCTTCCTTCAGCACGTCGGTCGCGTCGCCGCAGCCGACCACCGCCGGCACGCCCAGCTCACGCGCGATGATCGCCGCGTGGCAGGTGCGCCCGCCGCGGTTCGTGACGATTGCCGACGCACGCTTCATGACCGGTTCCCAGTTCGGGTCGGTCATGTCGGCGACCAGCACGTCGCCCGGCTGCACACGGTCCATTTCCGACGGATCGTGAATCACGCGCACCGGACCCGCGCCGATCTTCTGACCGATCGCGCGGCCCGTGGCCAGCACGTTCGATTGGCCCTTCAGCTTGAAGCGCTGCTCGGCCTTGCCGGCCGCCTGGCTCTTCACCGTTTCCGGACGCGCCTGCAGAATGAAGATCTTGCCGTCGCGACCGTCTTTGCCCCACTCGATGTCCATCGGACGCTCGTAGTGCTTTTCGATGATGACCGCGTATTTCGCCAGTTCGATCACGTCTTCGTCCGTGATCGAGAAGCGGTTGCGCTGCTCGTGCGACACGTCGACGGTCTTCACGCGGCCTTCTTCGCCCGCCTTGGTGAATTCCATCTTGATCAGCTTCGAGCCGATCGAGCGGCGGATGATCGGGTACTTGCCTTGCGCGAGCGTCGTCTTGTAGACGTAGAACTCGTCCGGATTCACCGCGCCTTGCACCACGGTTTCGCCGAGACCGTAGCTCGACGTGATGAAGACTGCGTCCTTGAAACCCGACTCGGTGTCCAGCGTGAACATCACGCCGGCCGCGCCCACGTCCGAGCGCACCATGCGCTGCACGCCCGCCGACAGCGCGACTTCAGCGTGAGTGAAGCCCTTGTGGACGCGATACGAGATTGCGCGGTCGTTGTACAGCGACGCGAACACGTGCTTCATGCGATCGAGCACGTCGTCGATGCCGACCACGTTGAGATAGCTTTCCTGCTGACCCGCGAACGAAGCGTCCGGCAAGTCTTCGGCCGTTGCCGAGGAACGAACGGCGAACGACAACTCTTCAGGCGAGCTGTTTTGCAGGGTGTCGAAACCCGCGCGGATATCAGCCTCGAGTTGCGGCTGCAGCGGCGCCTCGACGATCCATTGACGGATCTCCTTGCCCGCTTCGGCGAGCGATTTCACGTCGTCGACGTCGAGCGTTTCGAGACGTTTGGCGATGCGTTCGGTCAGATTGTTGTGATTCAGGAAGTCACGGAAAGCCAGCGCCGTGGTAGCGAAACCGGTCGGCACGCGCACGCCGGCTTCGGCGAGCTGACTGATCATCTCACCAAGCGACGCGTTCTTGCCGCCGACAATCTCCACATCGGTCATCCGCAACTGCTCGAACGGAACTACATACGCCTTATCCTTTGCGACGGTAACTGCGTTAGTCATACAAGCCCCTAAGTGTGAAAGAAATTCACGGCTGTGCAAGTGGGCTCGAACGCGAGACGCCCATTGGAAGCGTGACCTCGCGTCTTGCACAACCTGTTGGAGAAGCAATCGCTGCAAATTGCCAGAAGCGCCAGAAGCACGACGAAGAAAGCGAATGGACGAATTTACCGATCGATCCACCACGTTCGCCGCAACTTCGCGACTAAAATACCGGCCGAAAGCGAGGCGTTGAACGACCGTTCACGGTGAGTTAGACGCCAATCGCCTGCAATTGCTTATCCAACAGGTTGCCGCTATTCTACCGTGCCGACTCTCGAAATGTGACTGTCGGACGAGAATTGCGCCTCGAATCGCGCCCCGGACCGTCCGGCGGCCTCTTGCGAGGCTCCGCCGCCATCCGGGCGCAGTTGCGGTGCCCACGGCGCGCTGATTGCACGCCGCTGCAGTCTCCGGTCAGCCACCGGGCAGCGGCGTGAATGCAGCGATGTTTCTTTCGAGCTTTTTTTCCCGCTCACGTTCCCCAACCCCACTGATGCCGCCCACCGTATTCATCGTTTCCGACGGTACCGGGATCACTGCCGAAACCTTCGCGCATTCGATCCTCTCCCAGTTCGACCAGAAATTCCGCCTGGTTCGCGTGCCTTTCGTCGATTCGACGGAAAAAGCGTATGTCACGCTCGAAAAGATCAACGAAGCCGTCCTGCAGGACGGCCGCCGCCCGATCGTCTTCACGACGCTGGTGGACAGCGCGTCGAATCAGATCGTCAAAGGCTCGAATGCGCTCGTGCTCGACATGTTTCAAACCTTTGTCGAGCCGCTCGAACAGGAACTGGAACTGAAGTCGAGCCATGCAATGGGCCGCGGCCACCAGAATGCGGACACCGAGGAGTACAAGAACCGGATCGAGGCGATCAATTTCTCACTCGCTCACGACGACGGTCAATCGAACCGCAATCTGGCCGATGCCGACGTGATTCTGGTCGGCGTATCGCGCAGCGGCAAGACGCCAACGAGCCTCTATCTGGCCATGCAGTATGGCGTGAAAGCGGCTAACTATCCGCTGATTCCGGAAGATTTCGAGCGCGGCAAATTGCCCACGCCGCTATTGGCGCATCGGCAGAAAATGTTCGGGTTATCGATCGATCCGCAGCGGCTTTCCGAGATTCGCAACGAACGCCGGCCCGGCAGCAAGTACGCCGCACCGGAGAATTGCCGCTACGAGATCAACGAAGCTGAAGCGATGATGCGGCGTGAAGGGATCAAGTGGCTGTCGTCGACACACAAGTCGATCGAAGAAATCGCGACGACGATTCTGCAGGAAATCAGACTGGACCGCGCGGCCTATTGAGCCGCTGCATAAGGCAGGCGGCCTGAAGAAGAGACGCGCGCGGCAGCGCCCGCGCGCGTGTCAAGAAAACGGTGTCAACCACGCCCACGCTGCTGGCGGCACTGCTCGAACACACACACGGCCGCCGCAGCCGCTACATTCAGCGACTCCATGCCGCCCGGCTGGGGAATCGTCACCCGCAACGAGACCGCATCGCGCCAGATCTGCGAGACGCCCGCCCCTTCGTTGCCGAACACCCACGCGAGCGGTCCGCTCAGATCGCAGTCGTAGATCGCCTCGGCGCCGTGCGAATCCGTAATGACGATCGGCGCCGCGAGCCGTTCGATCAACGCCTGCGCTTCCACGTCCTCGTGAATCTGCAGCAGGAAATGCGCGCCCATACCCGAGCGCAGGACTTTCGACGACCACGCGTACGCCGTGCCCGGCGCGCAGAACACTTGCTGAATGCCCGCGGCCGCCGCGCTGCGCAGAATCGAGCCGACGTTGCCCGCGTCCTGCACGCCGTCGAGCACGAGGCAGGTTTGAGCGACCTCGTCGGGCAGCGGCGTATCGAGCTTTTCGACCAGCAGCAGAATACCCACTCCGTGCACGACATTCGACAACTGACCGAATAACGCATCCGGCAGCGTCACGAGCCGATGATCCTCGATGCGCGACACGATCGCCTGCGCTTCGTCATGGCGCAGCGCGCCGTCGGTGACGATGCACATTTCCGGCTGCCCGGCCACGTCGAGATACGCACTCGCGAGATGAAACCCTTCGAGCAGCGCATGGCCGCTCTTGCGCTGTTGATGCGTCGAGCCGGCCAATGCCTTCAGACGTTTATAGAGCGGATTGTCCCGCGAGGTGATGGCTTTCACAGGCAGCGAAGGCAGTGAGAATATAGGGAAAGGGGTGCCGCTACGGCTAGCTGCATGTGGCGCTCATAGAGCGCTCCTGCAATGTTTATACGCCGCCGGGTTCGCCGAAGGCATCGTCGTCGAGCATCGCGCCGGGGACCACGATCACGTCGCCTGCCGGCAACCTCACGCCCGTGCCGAAGCGCAGATGCGCTTCACGCACCGGCGCGAACGACCGCCGATGGTGCTCACAAGGCCCATGTTCGCGCAGTGCCGCAAGATGTTGCGGCGTGCCGTAACCGGCATGCGCATTGAAGCCGTAGACGGGGTGCGTCTGGTGCAATTCGAGCAGCATCCGGTCACGTGTGACCTTGGCAAGAATCGAGGCCGCCGAGATGCTTTTGACGAGCGCGTCGCCACCGATCACCGCCTCGCTGCGAACGCTCAGCGTCGGACAGCGATTGCCGTCGATCTTCACGAGCGTCGGCACGACAGACAGACCTTCCACCGCACGCTTCATGGCCAGCATGGTGGCGTGCAGGATATTGAGCGAATCGATTTCTTCAACCGATGCCGAAGCGATGCAGTAAGCCAGCGCCCGGTCGACGATCTTGTCGTACAGTTCGTCGCGCTTTTTCGCGCTCAGTACTTTGGAATCGTCGAGGCCGCGAATCATCGGCTTCGACGGATCGAAAATCACTGCCGCGGCCACGACCGGGCCGGCGAGCGGCCCGCGCCCCGCTTCGTCGACGCCGCAGACAATGTCGTGCGGCGTCTCGAAGTTCAGGCCGACCTGCTGCGCCGACGCTCCGGCAACGGTCTTGCGGCGAGGCGTGCGTGCGCTGGTCACGGCCGCGCCTTCCGCTTTTCGATGACGCTCGCCACGACTTCCGCCGCGCGCTGCGCGGTGTTCTGCTTCAGCACGTGATGCATCTCCGTGAAGATTTCCGTCAGCGTGCGCCGGTTGTTCTCGTCGCGCAACTGTTTCAGCGTAGCTTCGGCCAGTGCCTGGGGCGTGGCGAAGTGCTGCAGGATCTCGGGCACCACGAAGCGCCCCGCCAGGATATTCGGCAGCCCGACATAGGGCAGATAGCCCTGGCGGCGCATGATCTGGCCGGTCAGCCAGGGCACCTTGTACGAGATCACCATCGGCTTTTTCAGCAGTGCGGCTTCCAGCGTCACGGTGCCGCTCTTCACGAGGATCGCGTCAGCCGCGGTCATGGCGAGTTGCGACTGGCCGTCGGTAATCGTCAGCGCGAGACCGGGGTGCGAATCCACCAGTGGCCGCAGCATCTCGCGCAGTGTCGGCGTAGCCGCCGGCATCACGAAGCGCACACCCGGCTCCTGGTGCTGCATCATCTCCATCGCGGCGAAGAACGTCGGGCCGATCAGATCGATCTCCGAGCGCCGGCTGCCCGGCAGCACCGCGATGATCGGGCCTTCTTCCGCGAGACCCAGCGCCCGGCGCGCGCCGAGCGTGTCCGGTACGAGCGGAATCTCATCGGCAAGCGGATGGCCGACGTACGATGCCGCGACGCCCGCCTTTTCCAGCAGCGCCGTTTCGAACGGGAACACGCACAGCATGTGGTCGACGGCCTTGGCGATCTTCTTGATGCGCCCGCCGCGCCAAGCCCAGATGGACGGGCATACGAAGTGAACAGTCGGAATCCCCGCGTCACGCAACGGATGCTCGAGCCCGAAGTTGAAATCGGGCGCATCCACGCCCACGAACACCGAGGGCGGCTCGGCCAGCAACTGGCGCTTCAGTTCGTTGCGAATGCCAAGGATTTCAGGAATGTGCTTCAGCGCTTCGACATAGCCGCGCACCGTGAGCTTTTCCATCGGGAAGTGGGCGTCGAAGCCCGTGGCGATCATGCGCGGACCGCCGATCCCGTAGTACTGGGTGCCGGCCGGCAAACGGCTCGCGAGGCCGTCGAGCAGCGAGGCCGCCAGCAGGTCGCCGGACGGCTCGCCGGCCACCATCGCCACCCGCAGTGGACTGGGTTGCAATGCCATCGGTTAGCGGATGATGCCGCGTTGCGACGCTTCGACGAACGCGAGCAGTGTCTGCACCGGTTCGTCACCGTCGCCGCCGGCGGACGCGAGTTCACCCAACTGCACCTTCGCCTCTTCTAGCGACAGGCCGTTCTTGTACAGCACGCGATAAGCCGCGCGCAACGCCGAGATCGCGTCCGGCGAGAAGCCGCGGCGGCGCAAACCTTCCACGTTGATGCCGTGCGGTTCGGCCTTGTTGCCGGCGGCGATCACGAACGGCGGAATGTCCTGCACCAGCGCCGATGCGCCGCCCAGCATGGAATGCGCGCCGATGCGCACGAACTGGTGGACGCCCGACATGCCGCCGACGATCGCGTGGTCGCCGATCGTGACATGGCCGGCCATCTGCGCATTGCTCGACAGAATGACGTTGTTGCCGACATGGCAATCGTGCCCGATGTGCACGTACGCCATGATCCAGTTGTCGTCGCCGAGTGTGGTGACGCCCGCGTCCTGCACCGTGCCGGTGTGGATCGTGGTGAACTCGCGGATCGTGTTGCGGCTGCCGATCACGAGCCGGGTCGGCTCGTCCTTGTACTTCATGTCCTGCGGACGGCCGCCGACCGATGCGTAGTGGCCGATCCGGTTGTCTTCGCCGAGCGTGGTGTGACCTTCGATCACGCTGTGCGAACCGACCGTGGTGCGCGCACCGATCGTCACATGCGCGCCGATCACGGCGTACGGTCCGACTTCGACGGATTCGTCGAGTTTTGCGCCCGGTTCGACGATCGCAGTGGGATGAATCCTGCTCATGCGTCCTCGCTTCTGATTCTGTTGCGTTGTCTGGGTGGGCATCTGGCGGAGCGGTTAGCGCGTGTGTCACGCCGCTGACCGCCGGGACGCTGACTCAAGCGTCAAGCGTCCTTGTCCGTGTGCCGCACCGCGCACATCAGGTCGGCTTCCGCCGCTACTACGCCATCCACTTCGGCGCGCGCCTTGAACTTCCAGATGCCGCGCATATGACGCTCGAACGTGCAGTTCAGGATCAGCTGATCGCCCGGTTCCACCACGCGCTTGAAGCGCGCATTGTCGATGCCGACGAACAGATACAGCGTGTTCGACGGGTCGCTCGGCTCTTCCGAAAACGTCAGCAAAGCCGCCGTTTGCGCGAGCGCTTCGAGAATCAGCACGCCCGGCATGACCGGACGGGTCGGAAAGTGGCCCTGGAAATACGGTTCGTTGATCGACACGTTCTTCAACGCTTTTATGCTCTTGTGCGGCTCAAGTTCGAGCACCCGGTCCACCAGCAGGATCGGGTAACGGTGTGGCAGCAGCGTGAGAATCTTATGAATGTCGAGATTGATTTTTTCGGTGCTCATGGTGTTTCTACTCACGCATTGACTGCGCGATGATGACTGCGGATGCTGGTGCAGGTGGGTTGATAACGCATGCTGCCGGCGCTCGCCATGACCCGGCGGCCGTGCCACCCGGTCACGGCAACCGACTTTGCTTCCTGATGCTCGCCCGCTATTTTACGCGGTGCCGGCAGGTTGCCCTGCGAATTGCCTGGCGAATTGTTCCGCAACTCCGCCTTCGACTCGGCCTTCGACTCGGGCTTTTGAGTCGGCCTGCGGGTTGTCCTTCAAGTTGTCCTGAGGTTTCTCAGGCCTTGTCGCCTGCGGAACTGCTTGCTGCATCGGCCGCCGGGCCGTCTTGCCGCCCGGCCGCAGCGTTCTCGAGCGCCTTGATACGATCGCGCAGTTTGTCGATATTGCGCAGCAACGCTGCACTTTTGTTCCAGTCTGCATGGTTCACGGCCGGGAAGGCACTGGTGTACATACCAGGCTTCAACAGCGACTTCGAGACGCCCGACTTTGCCGTAACGATCACGTAATCGGCCAGCGTGACGTGCCCGGCAATCCCGACGGCGCCGCCGATCATGCAATGACGGCCGATCGTGGTGCTGCCCGCGATGCCCGCGCAACCGGCGATCACCGTATAAGCCCCGACCTTGCAGTTGTGGCCGATCTGCACGAGATTGTCGATCTTCACGCACTCTTCGATGATGGTATCGGCCATTGCGCCGCGGTCGATGGTGGTGTTCGCGCCGATTTCCACGTCTGCCGCGATCGACACGCCGCCGACTTGCGGAATCTTCACCCAGCTACCGGTACGCGCGTCACCCTCGCCGACGAAATCCGGCGCGAAGCCGAAACCGTCCGAGCCGATCACCGCGCCCGCGTGCACGATCACGCGCTCGCCGAGCTTGCAACCGTAGTACACCGCGACATTAGGATAAAGGTGCGAGTCCGCGCCGATGCGCGTGCCTTGGCCGATCACGACATTGGCGTCGAGCCGCACGTTTTCGCCGATCACCGCACCCGCCTCCACCGTGACGTGCGGGCCGATCACCGCGCTCGCGGCAATCTGCGCCGACGGGTCGATGGTTGCGCTCGGATGCACGCCGGGCACCGCCTTGGGCGCGGCGAGGTCGATGAAAGTTTGCGCGACGCGCGCGAAGTAAGCGTACGGATTCGGCGTGACGATGAAGTTACGATTCTCGCGGGAAGCGAGCCTGGCGAGGTCTTCGGCGTTAATCAACACGGCGCCCGCACGGGTCGTTTCGACCTGCGACAGGTACTTCGGATTGGCGAGGAATGCCAGCTGGTCCGGACCTGCCTGGTCGAGCGGCGCGAGACTGCCGACGCGCTGCGAACCGTTTCCGACTACTTCACCGCCGAACCGTTGGACGATGTCCTCGAGCGTAAATGCCATGCCTATCCTGTCTCCTACCGTTCAGTCCAACTTGTCAGAGCTTCAGCTACCGGGCCCTGCGGCCCCGCTGCCGCGTTAGTTACCCGACGCCGCCAGCGCCTTGAGCACCTGATCGGTGATATCGATGCGCGGACTCACATACACCGCTTCCTGGACGATCAGGTCGTAGTGCTGCGCCTCGGCGATCTGCTTGATCACCTTGTTGGCGCGATCGAGCACCGCCGCCAGTTCTTCGTTGCGGCGCTGGTTCAGATCCTCGCGAAACTCACGCTGCTTGCGCTGGAAGTCCGTGTCCAGTTGCGACAGGTCGCGCTGCTTCTGCGCGCGATCGGCGGCCGACATCGACGCGCCGTTCTTGTCGAGGGAATCGGACATCGATTTCAGCTTCTGCGCCATGTCGGCAAGATCCTTGTCACGCTTGGCGAACTCGGCCTCGAGCTTGACCTGCGCGGCCTTCGCGGCAGCGGATTCGCGCAGGATACGGTCGGAATTCACCGCCGCGATCCGCGCCTCCTGCCCATGCGCCACCCCGACACCCAAGGTCATTGCCAGCGCCAGCGCGCACGCCACACGTTTCGAAAACATACCGGTTAGCAAAGTCATCCTCTCGATACTGTAGTTTGGCCGGCCGTTTCTGGCCGAACCGCCAGCCGCCGGATCAGAACGCCGTCCCGATCTGGAACTGGAATTTCTGATACTGGTCGCCCGTGTGCTTCGTGAGCGGGAAGCCCAGGCTGAGCTTGAGCGGGCCGATCGGCGAGATCCACGCAAGACCGACACCGTAGCCGTAACGCAGACCGTTCGCGCCAATACTGTTACCTTCCGTGCCCCACACGTTACCGGCGTCGAGGAACGTGAAGACACGCAGCGTGCGGTCGTAGCCCGTGCCCGGCAGCGGGAACGTCAATTCGATGTTACCCACCAGCAGCTTCGAGCCGCCGATCGGATCGTTCGTCTTGGCGTCGCGCGGACCCAGCGAGCTCGGCTCGTAGCCCCGCACCGAACCGATACCGCCCGCATAGTAGTTCTTGAAAATCGGATAAGGCTTGCCGCCGAGGCCGTTACCGTAGCCGCCCTGGAAGTTGAAGCCCAGCACGAACCCGCGCGCGAACGAGTAATAGTACTGCGCGTTGATGTCGGCCTTGTAGTACTGGGTGCCACCGATCGGCGTGCCGTATTCGGCGTTCGCCTGCGTGAAGTAACCGCGGCTCGGCACCAGGGCGCTGTCACGCGCGTCGCGCGACCAGCCCACCGTGATCGGCACGTTGTTCGACACGCGGCCGAATTCATGCACGTAGTCGATATAGCTTTGCGGCGTGTTCGAGTCGATGTCCAACTGGTTCTGCTCGAGGCCGGCGCCGAAGTACACGGTGTCGACTTCGGAGAACGGAATACCGAACTTCAGGTCGCCACCGATCGTGACGATCTTGAAGCTCGAATCCGTCGAGTAGTACAGCGGCTGATACGTGCGGTAATAAACGTCGGTAATACGCTTGATGCCGTCCACCGTGAAGTACGGGTCGACCTGCGTGACCGTCAGCGTACGGTACGTCTTCGCGGTATTCACGTTCACCGAGAGACTCGTACCCGAACCGAACACGTTGTCTTGCGACACGCCTGCCGAGAGCACCACCTTGTCGGTCGATGAGAAGCCCGCACCCAGCGTGATCGCGCCGGTCGGCTTTTCGGCCACCTTGACGTCCACATCGACCTGGTCGGGCGTGCCTTCCACCGGCACCGTGGTCACGTCCACGTCCGTGAAGTAGCCAAGACGGTTGATCCGGTCTTTCGACAGCGCGAGGCGATTCGAATCGAACCACGAGCTTTCGAGCTGGCGCATTTCGCGGCGCACCACTTCGTCACGCGTACGGGTGTTGCCCACCACGTTGATGCGGCGCACGTAGACGCGGCGGCTCGGGTCCACCTGCAGCGTCAGGTCGACCTTGTGGTTGGACTGATCGATCTGCGGCTGCGCATTGACGGTAGCGAACGCATAGCCGTATTCGCCGAGCTTGTCGACGATAGCTTTGGTGGTGGCTTGCAGCTTTTCAGCCGAGAAGCGGTCACCCGGTTTGATCTTGATGAGCTTGGCCAGCTCCGGCTCGCGGTCGAGCAGATTGCCCGCCAGCTTGATGTTCGAAATCGTGTACGGCTCGCCCTCATGCAGCGTAACCGTGAGATACATGTCCTTCTTGTCCGGCGAGATCGACACCTGAGTGGAGTCGATGTTGAACTCAAGGTAGCCGCGATTCAGATAATACGAGCGGACATTTTCGAGGTCGCCGGTGAGCTTGTCTTTCGCGTACAGGTCGTTCTTCGTGTACCACGAGAACCAGTTCGGCGTGGACAGCTGCATCTCGTCGCGCAGCGTACCCGTGCTGAACGCCTTGTTGCCGATAAAGTTGATCTGACGGATCTTCGCGCTCGGACCTTCGGCCACCGAGAACAGCACCGACACGCGGTTGCGGTCGATCGGCGTGATCGTGGTGGTGACTTCGGCGGCGTAGTAGCCGCGCGTCAGGTATTGGCGCTTCAGCTCCTGCTCGGCCTTGTCGACCAGCGCCTTATCGTAATAACGGCCCTGCGACAAACCGACGGCGCGTAGCGCCTTGGTCAGGTTTTCCTTATCGAACTCATGAATGCCGGCGAAGTCGATCGTGCCGATAGCCGGACGTTCCAGCACCTGCACGATGACCACGTTGCCTTCGGTCGCGATCTTGACGTCGTTGAAAAAGCCCGTGGCATACAGGGCGCGAATGGCCTCCGATGCCTTGTCGTCGCTGAAGGTGTCGCCTTGCTTGATGGGCAGGTAGGCAAACACGGTACCAGGTTCGACGCGTTGCAATCCCTCGATCCGGATGTCTTGCACCACGAAGGGCGTCGTTGCGTGAGCAACCAGCCCATGCGCGGCGAACGCCGCGGCTATAACCGTCTTTGGAACAAAGCGATGAGGTTTAAACAACGTGCTTCCCCAGTGTGTATAGCTGCATCAGGTCAGACGGTCGCCATCGTGAACGCCGCCGACACTTTAAAAATGGATTAAACGAGCCAGATCGTTGAACAGCGCGATCGCCGACAATGCGACGATGCAGGCGAGACCCGCCCTCTGAAAAACGAGTTGCCAGCGATCGGAGACGACTTTGCCGGTAACAGCTTCAACCAAATAATATAACAGATGCCCCCCGTCCAATACCGGAATTGGTAACAGGTTCAGCACGCCAAGGCTAATACTGACAAGGGCCAGGAACGACAGGAATGCAGAAGGACCTAGACGTGCGCTCTTTCCTGCGTAATCGGCGATCGTCACCGGACCGGAAAGATTTTTCAGCGATGCCTCGCCCACGATCATCCGGCCGAACATGCGCACCGAGTACACCGCCAGATCCCACGTACGGCGCGCACCCAGTTGCAAGCTTTCAACCGCCCCGTAACGCACGTCGATGGACGGCACCTGAGTGGCCAGTTCCGCACCGATGCGACCGACCTGTTGGCCCGTCGTTTCGTCACGCTGCGACTGCGGCACGATGCTGATGTCTTCGAGCTTGCCTGCGGCCGGCCCGCCACGCTCGACTTGCAGCGTCACCGGTTTGCCGGCGTGCGCCTTTACATAGGCGATGAAGGCCGTGGCGTTGTCGGTCGGCACGCCGTCCACCGCACGCAGCCGATCGCCTGCGGCAAGGCCTGCCTTTTGCGCCGCGCTGCCCGGCTGCACGCCCGCGACCGTCAGCTTGCCACCACCGGGCTCGAAACCGAGATGCGACATGAAGTCGTCGTCGAGGTCTTTCTCGGTCAGGCCGCGCAGATCGAGTTGAAAGTCCGACGTACCGTGCGTGTCTTTCGCGCTCAGCACGACGCGCTTGTGATCGAATGCCGCACCCAGCAGCTTCCAGCGCAGGTCGGACCACGAACGCACCGGTTCGGATTCGCCGGCGTTTTCGGCACGCACCGCAACGATCGTCTCGCCGCCGTCGAAACCGGCGAGCGCCGCGGGCGTATTCGGCGCGGGCGCCGCGACCACGGCCGCCGGCTCGGTCACGCCGGTGGCGAAGACGAGTGCGAACAGCACGATGGCCAGCAGAAAGTTCGCGACCGGACCGGCTGCGACAATCGCAAAACGGCGCCACACGGACTGCCGGTTGAATGCATGCGGCAATGCTTCAGCGGGAATCGGCTCAGCACCGGTTTCGCGCTCGTCGAGCATCTTCACATAGCCGCCGAGCGGCAGCGCGGCAATGGTCCATTCGGTGCCCGTCTTCGGGCTCACCCATTGGAACAGCGGCTTGCCGAAGCCGATCGAAAAGCGCAGCACCTTGACGCCGCACAGGCGTGCCACGCTGTAATGCCCGTATTCGTGAACGACCACGAGTACGCCAATCGCGACCGCGAAGGCGAGCAGTTCGATCAGCAGGTTCATGAGCGCCTCACTGGACGGCGCGTTCCGTGCGACGGGCGCCGTCGGGCAGACGCGCGATGAATTCGGCAGCGGCGCGACGCGCAGCGGCATCCGCTTCGAGCACGTCTTCGAGTGCGTGCGCGCTGCGGTTCGGCAATGCGTTCAGCACGGCGTCGACCACCTGGGCAATCGCCATGAAACCGATCTGCCGCGACAGGAACGCTTCCACCGCGATTTCGTTCGCGGCGTTCAGAGCCGCGCTCGCCACACCGCCCTCGGCCAGCGCCTTCATAGCGAGGGCGAGGCACGGGAAGCGCGCGTAATCCGGCTTTTCGAACGAGAGCGATGCGATCTGCGCGAGATCGAGTTGCGCGACGCCCGAATCCACGCGATCCGGGAAGGCCAGCGCATGTGCGATCGGCGTGCGCATGTCGGGGTTGCCGAGCTGCGCGAGCACCGAACCGTCGGCATAAGAAACCAGCGAGTGAATCACGCTTTGCGGGTGAATCAGCACGTCGATGCGCTCGCCCGGCAGATCGAACAGCCAGTGAGCCTCGATCACCTCGAGGCCCTTGTTCATCATGGTGGCCGAGTCGACCGAGATCTTGCGGCCCATGACCCAGTTCGGATGCTTACAGGCTTCTTCCGGCGTGACGTCGACGAGCGTGGCCGGTTCGCGGGTGCGAAACGGACCGCCCGAAGCGGTCAGGATGATCTTGGAGACGCCGCCGTGCAGCGCGGCTTCGCGCGGCAGGCATTGGAAAATCGCGTTGTGCTCGCTGTCCACCGGCAGGAGCACGGCGCCGTTGTCGCGCACCGCGTCCATGAAGATCGCGCCGGACATGACCAGCGCTTCCTTGTTGGCGAGCAGGATGCGTTTGCCGGCGCGCGCGGCGGCGAGACTCGGCGCGAGACCGGCCGCGCCGACGATCGCCGCCACCACCGTATCGCAGCCGTCGCTCTCCGACACGTCGACGAGCGCCTGCGGCCCGTATGTGACCTCGGTCTTGCAACCCGCCTCGCGCAGTTTCGCCACGACGCGCGCGGCCGTGTCGGCGTCGCCGACCACCGCGACTTCGGGCTGAAAGCGCAGGCATTGCTCGACTAGCTTGTCGCCGTTGCGATGCGCGCTCAACGCATAAACCGAAAAACGCTCGGGATGACGCGCGACGACGTCGAGCGTGCTGTCTCCAATCGAGCCCGTGGAACCGAGCAGTGTCAGACGTTTTTGCATATCTCTTTCTCTAGCCGAGCAGCAGCATGGCAAGCGGCAGCACCGGCAACAATGCGTCGATGCGGTCGAGCACGCCACCGTGCCCCGGCAACAGGCCGCTTGAATCTTTCACACCGGCCTGGCGTTTCATCATGGATTCGAACAGGTCGCCCACCACGCTGAACGCGACCAGCAGGGTCAGGGCGAGCAATGTGCGCACGGCGCCCCAATGCGCCAGCAACGCAGAATACAGGGTCGGCTCGAACGCATGCAAAAAGACCGCCGCCGCGGCGACGATCATCACCACCAGCCAGCCGCCAATTGCGCCTTCCCAAGTTTTACCCGGACTGATGGCAGGCGCCAGCTTGTGTTTTCCGAATGCTTTTCCGGAGAAGTATGCGCCGATATCGGCCAGCCATACCAATAGCAGCAACGACAGCACGAACGGCACGCCCAGCATCCGGGCGGCGACGAGAGCATGCCAGCACGCGACGAATATCACAATGCCGGCAAGAAACAGAAAGGAGCGCCAGGCGCCCTGCGACAACGTGGGCTTGCGCAGCAGCACGAACGGACCGGCGATCACCCAGAAAATCGCGGCCGCCTGAAAGAGCGGCCTCGCCTGCTCGATGCCGGCGCCGAGGCGCGTGCTGGCGACCAGCGCCACCGCCGTCACCAGCGCGTAAATGACCGGGCCCGCACCGCCCAGTTTGAGCAGACGCGCCCATTCCCATGCGGCGAACACGACGACGAAGGCGATCAGCGCGCCGAACGCGCCCACCGGCGCGAACAACGTGACCGGCAGGAATACCGCCAGCAGGATGATCGCCGTGATGACACGGGTTTTTAGCATGGAAGCGAATCGACGTTTTGCGATTGCGGCTCGAGCTGAGCACTGGTGCGGCCGAAGCGGCGTTCGCGCTCCGCATACGAAGCGATGGCGTGGCCGAGCGCGTCGGCGTCGAAATCCGGCCAGAACGTGTCGGTGAAGTAGAACTCGGTATAGGCCAGCTGCCACAGCAGAAAGTTGCTGACGCGGCGCTCGCCGCCGGTGCGGATGAACAGATCCGGCTCCGGCGCATAAGCCATTGAGAGGTGCTCGGCGAACGATTCCTCGGTCACCTCGACCGCCTTGCCCGCCAGCGCCGACTGTTCGGCGAGCTTGCGGGTGGCCTGCATGATGTCCCAGCGGCCGCCGTAGTTCGCGGCGATCGTGAGCGTAAGACGGGTATTGCGCGCGGTCTTGGTCTCCGCACGCTTGATCAGATCGCGAATGCGCGTATCGAAGCGCGACAGATCGCCCACCACCCGCAAACGGATACCGTTCGCGTGCAATTTGCCGATCTCGCGCTCCAGCGCGGTCACGAACAGGCGCATCAGAAACGACACTTCGTCGTTGGGACGGCGCCAGTTTTCCGAGCTGAAGGCGAACAGCGTCAGATATTCGACACCCCGAAGGGCGCACGCCTCGACGGCCGCACGCACCGCGTCGACGCCGCGTGTATGGCCCGCCACGCGCGGCAGGCGCCGCTGGGTGGCCCAACGGCCGTTGCCGTCCATGATGATCGCGATATGTCGCGGCACCGCGGCGACATCAGGCACGCGCACGGTTGAGCTGGTATAGGTCATGGCCGTCGGGACAGTGACTGCAAATAAAGAAGTGGAAATCGTGACAGTGTTGAGGCGACCGGCCTCAGACCGTCATGATCTCGGCTTCTTTCGTCACGACGAGTTTGTCGATTTCGGCGACGAACCTGTCCGTCAGCTTCTGAACGTCGTCACCTGCACGACGCTCGTCGTCTTCCGAAATTTCCTTGTCTTTCACGAGCTTCTTCAGTTGCTCGTTGGCGTCACGGCGCAGGTTGCGCACGGCGACCTTGGCCGTTTCCGCTTCACTCTTGACCACTTTGGTCAGTTCGCGGCGGCGTTCTTCGGTCAGCGCGGGCATCGGTACGCGGATCACGTCGCCTTGCGTGGCCGGGTTCAGGCCCAGATCCGACTCGCGGATCGCCTTTTCGACAACCGGAACCATCTTCTTTTCCCACGGCTGCACGCCGATCGTGCGGGCGTCGATCAGCGTCAGGTTCGCCACTTGCGAAATCGGCACCGGCGAACCGTAGTAGTCGCACTGGATGTGATCCAGCAGGCCCGTGTGCGCACGGCCCGTGCGGATCTTCGACAGGTCGTTCTTGAACGCGTCGATGGAGCGCTGCATCTTTTGTTCAGCGCCCTTTCTGATATCAGCCACAGACATTTTTAAACCTCCGAACCTTCAAAACGGTGCGAGCCGGCCGGCGCGCGCAAGATGCGGCGACCCGGGCTCGCGTCAAAGCCCACGTTATGTGAACGAGAGTTTACACGTGGACGAGAGTGCCTTCGTCCTCACCTTGTACGATGCGCTTGAGCGCGCCCGGCTTGACGATCGAAAACACCCGGATCGGCAGCTTCTGGTCGCGGCACAGTGCGAACGCCGTGGCGTCCATGACCTGCAGATTGCGGCCGATTGCCTCGTCGAAGCTGATCGTGGTGTAGCGGGTCGCGCTCGGGTCTTTCTTCGGGTCGGCGGAATAGACGCCGTCCACCTTGGTGGCTTTCAGCACGACTTCCGCGCCGATTTCCGAGCCGCGCAGCGCGGCGGCCGTGTCGGTCGTGAAGAACGGGTTGCCTGTGCCGGCCGCGAAAATCACGACTTTGCCTTCTTCGAGCTGGCGAATCGCGCGGGGCCGGATGTACGGCTCGACCACCTGGTCCATGCGCAGCGCCGATTGCACGCGCGCCTCGATGCCGGCGTGGCGCATGGCGTCCTGCAACGCCAGGGCGTTCATCATGGTGGCCAGCATGCCCATGTAGTCGGCCGTGGCGCGATCCATACCCGCCGCGCCGCCCGCGACGCCGCGGAAAATATTGCCGCCGCCGATCACCACGGCCAGTTGCGTTCCGAGACGGACCACTTCGGCCACGTCCGCCACCATTCGTTCGATGGTCGCGCGATTGATGCCAAAGGCATCGTCGCCCATCAGAGCTTCGCCGGAGAGTTTGAGCAGGACGCGTTTATAGGCAATGGGCATAGGGGTATCCAGATCGCGCAGAACAGGGCAACAACAAGGGACTAATGTAGGGGTGAAATGCTGATTCGGGCAAGCGTCGCCAAATTGACGAACCCCAGGTTCGCCAGCGGCGGCTGCGCGGCGGGGGTCAACCCGAGCGCAACCTTGCGGCACTGCCGACCGCGGCAAAGTCTTGCTCCGCCGCGGGTCCAACGATACAACAGTGATGCTTGGGCAAGGCTTATTGTTGCTTTGCAGCAGCGACTTGAGCGGCCACTTCAGCTGCGAAGTCGTCCTGCTTTTTCTCGATGCCTTCACCGACCACGAACAGGGCGAACTTCTGCACGCTCGCGTTGCCGGCCTTCAGCATCTGTTCGATTGTCTGCTTGTCGTTCTTAACGAACGTCTGATTCAGCAGCGAGACTTCCTTCAGGTACTTCTGCACGCTACCGTCGACCATCTTGGCGACGATTTCAGCCGGCTTGCCCGATTCCGCGGCCTTCTGCTCGGCAATGCTGCGTTCCTTCGCGATCAGTTCCGCCGGCACGTCTTCCGACGACAGCGAAACCGGCTTCATTGCGGCGATGTGCATTGCCACGTCTTTACCAACCTGCTCGTCGGCGCCCGTGTACTCGACCAGCACGCCGATACGCGTGCCGTGCAGGTAGGCTGCCAGCTTGTTGGCGGTGTCGAAACGCACGAAACGGCGGATCGACAGGTTTTCGCCGATCTTGCCGACCAGCGCGAGGCGCACTGCGTCGACCGTCGAGCCGTCCAGCGGCAGCGCCGACAGAGCGGCGACGTCAGCCGGGTTTTGCGCAGCGACCAGCTCCGCGACCTTCTTCGAGAAAGCCAGGAAGTCGTCGTTCTTCGAAACGAAGTCGGTTTCGCAATTCAGCTCGACCAGCGAACCCGCGTTGCCGCCGATGAACGATGCGACCACGCCTTCAGCCGTGACGCGCGACGCCGCCTTGCTGGCCTTGTTGCCCAGCTTCACGCGCAGCAGCTCTTCAGCGCGCGCCATGTCGCCGTCGGCTTCCGTCAGCGCCTTCTTGCATTCCATCATCGGCGCGTCGGTCTTTGCGCGCAGTTCTGCAACCATGCTTGCGGTAATTGCCGCCATCATTTGCTCCTTGAGTTCCGTCTGTCACACGCCGCCCGCATTTCGATGCCGGCGGCAAGAATTCGTTTCAGCGTTGCGCGTAGTTTTTTTACGGACAACGCTCGGGGCACCGCTCGAGAGACTGCCGGCCGCGCCCCACTACAATGTCGCGACTTAAAAAAAGGGGGCCTGTAGAAAGCCCCCTTTTTTGCCGGACACGGGGCAGCTTTACGCTTCCGCGTTGACCTCGACGAACTCGTCGCCGTCGCCGCCACGTGCAGCCTGCACCACTTCGTTGACCGCGTTCGCACGGCCTTCGACGATCGCGTCAGCCACGCCAGCCGTGTACAGAGCGACAGCCTTGGAGGCGTCGTCGTTACCCGGGATCACGTAGTCGATGCCTTCCGGCGAGTGGTTCGTGTCGACCACGGCGATGACCGGAATGCCGAGCTTGTTCGCTTCGGTCACGGCAATCTTGTGGTAGCCGACGTCGACCACGAAGATCGCGTCCGGAATGCCGCCCATGTCCTTCACGCCGCCAATCGACTTTTGCAGCTTGGCCATTTCGCGTTCGAACAGGAGCGCTTCCTTCTTGCTCATGCGCTCGGTTTCGCCTGCTTCCAGTGCTGCTTCCATGTCCTTCAGGCGCTTGATCGAGACCTTCAGCGTCTTGAAGTTGGTCAGCATGCCGCCGAGCCAGCGTGCGTTGACGTACGGCATGCCAGCGCGTTGCGCTTCTTCGGCGATCGTGTCGCGCGATTGACGCTTCGTGCCCACGAACAGGATCGTGCCGCGATTAGCTGCCAGTTGACGCGCGTACTTCAGCGCGTCGTTGTACATCGGCAGCGTCTTTTCGAGGTTGATGATGTGAATCTTGTTGCGATGACCGAAAATGAACGGAGCCATCTTCGGGTTCCAGAAGCGCGTTTGGTGACCGAAGTGGACACCGGCTTCCAGCATTTGACGCATGGTAACTGCCATGAAAATCTCCGCGAGGGTTGGGTCTTAAGCCGGCTGCCGTATCGGCCGCGCCGCCATCTGCCTGGCTGAACGCGGCGGACACCCTGGGTGCGCCGGCTTGCGAGTCTGCTGCCTTGTGATACTTTCCTACCCCATGACGCAGGCAACCAGCGCCATGAGAAGCCATTCCCGCCGCTTTTTTACTCATATGAAGCCCATATGAAGCAACAAAACAAGACTGAGATCGACTTAGCCAAAGATTATAGCACGCGACTATTGCACGACTCAACCTGCTCCGGTAGCTCCACTCGCCGGCGCCGGGTTGCACCCGCCTGCTCGCCACCAGCCCGAACTGGCCGCCCGTCGCGGCTAAAGTAGACAAGGCGCGGCGCCAGCGCGACACGCCCCCGATGTCCAGCGACGCTTGCGCCAGTTGCCCGGAACACGCCCGCATAAGGGCCCACAACAGCTGCTTCCGTTGGCGCAAAAGCCTGCGGCGGCGGGAATATGGTGCGATAATCTCGCAATAAATCGCATTTCAGGCCCGACTCATGGCTATTACGCTCAAAAACGAACACGATATCGCGCAGATGCGCGTCGCCTGCAAACTCGCGAGCGAAGTGCTCGACTACATCACGCCGTTCGTCACGGCCGGCATCACGACCGGCGAACTGGACCGCCTGTGCCACGAATACATGCTGAAAGAACAGGGCACGATTCCGGCGCCGCTGAACTATCAGCCGCCCGGCTACCCGCCCTATCCGAAAGCCACCTGCATTTCCGTCAATGACGTGATCTGCCACGGCATTCCGGGCGACAAGACCCTGAAAAACGGCGACGCGCTGAACATCGACATCACCGTCATCAAGGAAGGCTATTTCGGCGACACCAGCCGCATGTTCATCGTCGGCGAAGGCTCGATCATGGCCAAACGTCTGGTGCAGACCACCTTCGAATGCATGTGGCTCGGCATCGACCAGGTGCGCCCGGGCGCGCATCTCGGCGATATCGGCTATGCAATCCAGAAGCACGCGGAAGGCCAGGGCTACAGCGTGGTGCGCGAATACTGCGGCCACGGCATCGGCACGGTGTTCCATGAAGACCCGCAGATCCTGCACTACGGCCGTCCCGGCACCGGGCTCGAACTGCAGACCGGCATGATCTTCACGATCGAGCCGATGATCAACGCCGGCCGCCGCGACATCCGCACCATGCCGGATCAGTGGACCGTCAAAACCAAAGACCGCAGCCTCTCGGCGCAATGGGAGCATACCGTGCTCGTCACGGAGACCGGCTATGACGTGCTGACCGTTTCCGCCGGCACGCCCGCGCGTCCGCCAATCGTCGCGGCCACCGCCTGACCGATCTCCGAAACCACCGCCCCGCCTGCCAATGAGTAGTGTTCCAGCCCTCGCCCAATCCCCTGCCAGGTCGCTCAAGGCGGAGTACAAAGTGGCCAAAGCCCAATTGCTGGAACGCTTCAGGACGGCCACCAACGTCGACGCGTTGATGGCGTCGCTCGCGCGCGCCACGGACGACTCCCTGCGCGCCGCCTGGAACACCTGCGAGCTACCGCCCGAACTGGCCCTGCTCGCGGTGGGCGGCTACGGGCGCGGCGAACTGGCGCCGCATTCGGACATCGACATTCTGGTCTTGCTGCCCGACACGCCGATGGGACATCTGGATACCCGCATCGAGCGCTTTATCAGCCTGGCCTGGGATCTGGGACTAGAACTCGGCAGCAGCGTACGCAGCGTGTCGCAGTGCCTAGAAGAAGCCGCCAACGACGTCACGGTGCGCACCTCGCTCCTCGAAGCGAGGCGCATTACCGGCAGCGCCGAGTTGTTCGACGACTTCGCCAGGCGTTACCGCGAGGCGCTCGACCCGAGGGCTTTTTTTCAGGCAAAAGTGCTGGAAATGCGCCAGCGCCACGCCAAGTTCCAGGATACCCCCTATTCGCTCGAGCCCAACATCAAGGAAAGCCCGGGCGGCCTGCGCGATCTGCAACTGATTCTATGGATCACCCAGGCGGCCGGCTTCGGCAGCAGCTGGCGCGAACTCGAAGCGCGCGGCCTGATCACGGAGCGCGAAGCGCGCGAATTGCGCCGCAACGAAGGATTCCTGAAAGCGCTGCGCGCGCGGCTGCATGTGATCGCCGGGCGCCGTCAGGACATCATGGTGTTCGACCTGCAAACGCCGGTGGCCGAGAGCTTCGGCTACAAGCCGACCGCCACCAAACGCGCGAGCGAGCAGCTCATGCGGCGCTATTACTGGTCCGCCAAGGCTGTCACGCAGCTCGCCACGATCCTGATCCAGAACATCGAGGCGCAGCTCTTTCCGAGCACGAGCGGCATCACGCGTGTGCTGTCGGACCGCTTCGTCGAGAAGCAGGGCATGCTGGAAATCGCCAGTGACGACGTGTTCCAGCGCGAGCCGAACGCGATCCTCGAGGCCTTCCTGCTGTATGAACAGACGCCCGGCGTGAAAGGTCTGTCGGCGCGCACGCTGCGCGCGATCTACAACGCCCGCGACGTCATGGATCAACATTGGCGGCGCGACCCGGAAAACCGGCGCCTTTTCATGGACATCCTGAAGCAGCCGGCCGGCATCACCCATGCGCTGCGCCTGATGAACCAGACCAGCGTGCTGGGGCGCTATCTGCTGAACTTCCGGCGCATTGTCGGACAGATGCAGCACGATCTGTATCACGTCTACACGGTCGATCAGCACATTCTGATGGTGCTGCGCAATCTGCGGCGCTTCGCCGTGGCCGAGCACGCGCACGAATATCCGTTCTGCAGCCAGTTGATCGCGAACTTCGACCGGCCGTGGGTGCTGTATGTGGCGGCGCTGTTTCACGACATCGCCAAAGGCCGCGGCGGCGACCACTCCACGCTCGGCATGGCCGACGCGCGGCGCTTCTGCCGCAATCACGGCATCCTGGGTGAAGACGGCGAACTGGTCGTGTGGCTGGTCCAGCAGCATCTGACCATGAGCCAGGTCGCGCAAAAGCAGGATACGAGCGACCCGGAAGTCATCAAGCGGTTCGCCGAACTGGTCGGCACCGAGCGCTGCCTCACGGCGCTCTACCTGCTGACCGTGGCCGACATTCGCGGCACCAGCCCGAAAGTCTGGAACACATGGAAAGGCAAGCTGCTCGAAGACCTGTACCGCGCCACGCTCGCCGTACTCGGCGGCGCGCGGCCGGATGCGCATTCGGAGCTGAAGTCCCGCCAGGAAGAAGCGCTGGCGCTCCTGCGTCTCGAAACCGTGCCGGAAGGCGCGCAAAAGGCGCTGTGGGACAAGCTCGACATCGGCTATTTCCTGCGTCACGACGCGGCGGATATCGCGTGGCAAACGCGCGTGCTGTATCGCCACGTCGAAACGCCCACACCGATCGTGCGGGCCCGCCCGTCGCCGATCGGCGAGGCGCTCCAGGTGCTGGTCTATGTGAAGGATCAGCCCGATCTGTTCGCCGGCATTTGCGCGTATTTCGACCGCAATGGCCTGTCGGTGCTCGATGCGCGAGTCAGCACGACCCGTCACGGGTACGCGCTCGATAATTTCCTCGTCGCGCATACCGAAGAAGACGTGCATTATCGCGATATTGCCAATCTGGTCGAACAGGAACTGACCGCCCGCCTCACCGGTGACGGCACCCTGCTTCCGGGACCGTCGAAAGGCCGTCTGTCGCGGCTGTCGCGGACCTTCCCTGTTACGCCGCGCGTCGATCTCCGGGCCGACGAGCGCGGCCAATATTACATCCTGTCCGTGTCGGCGAACGACCGGCCGGGCCTTCTTTATTCGATCGCGCGTGTGCTGGCCGAGCATCGGGTCGGCGTCGCTTCGGCGCGGATCAATACACTTGGCGAACGCGTCGAAGACGTGTTTCTGCTGGATGGACATGGCCTGTCGGACAGCCGTCTGCAAATTCAGGTCGAGACCGAACTGCTGCGCGCGATTGCAGTGTGAGATTTCATGCGAGTCAAATTAACAGCCAAGCACCCGCGGCCGGCTTCGTCCGAACGCGCCCCTGTCCGTACCGGAAGCACCTCGGCGCGTAAGCCGACGCGCCCGGCGGGACCGAAGCCGTCCGCGGCGACGGATTCCGGCGACGCGCGGGGCAAGCGGGCTGGTGCCGCTCCGGCCGGCGGCAAGCGGCCGAGCGGCGGTAAGCCGACAGGTGCCGGTGCGCGCGCGCCGCGCGCAGAAGGGTCGTTCTCACGCGAGCGTGATGCGGGCGGCGCGGGCACAGCACGCCGGGCGTCGTCGGACCGGCCGCCGCGGCGTGAGGGTGGCGGCGGCGCGCCGCGGCGTTTCGAGGGAGCGGGTGATCGTGGTCCGCGTC
The DNA here is from genome assembly GCF_031570135.1 of Paraburkholderia sp. USG1. Classification (NCBI taxonomy): domain Bacteria; kingdom Pseudomonadati; phylum Pseudomonadota; class Betaproteobacteria; order Burkholderiales; family Burkholderiaceae; genus Paraburkholderia; species Paraburkholderia sp. USG1. The sequence goes on from NZ_JAMWXW010000014.1 coordinate 149,047, forward strand.
GGGACGATGGTGAGCGTGCACCGCGCCGGTTCGAGGGTGGCGGCGATCGTAGCGAACGCGCACCGCGCCGGTTCGAGGGTGGCGGCGATCGTAGCGAACGCGCACCACGTCGTTTCGAAGGCAGCGCTGATCGTAGCGAACGTGCACCGCGCCGCGCCGAAGGCGGTGCAGGCCGACCGCCGGAAAGCGGAGTCCGCGGCGAGCGTCCGGCACGCAGCGCGAGCGGAAGCACCGATCGGCCGCGCGCCGGCTCTGGCGGCGACCGGGGCTCGCGCGGCGATCCCGCGCCGCGCCGTTTTGAGAACGACCGCGGTTCGTCGGAGCACCGTGAGCGCAGTTTCGCAAAACCCGTCAAAGGCGGGTACGCCGACCGCTCGGACCGTCCGGCACGCGCCCCGCGCGACGACCGTGGCGAACGCGCGTCTGCCAAACGCGAGTTCGGCGATCGCCCGGCCCGCAGCGGCGAGCGCGCGGAACGTGGCGAACGGCCGGCACGCAGTTTCGACAGATCGCTGCCGACCGCCGCGCGCCGCTTCGGAGACGACCGGCCAGCACGCGCCGACAAGCCTCGCGGCACATCGCCCGCCGCCCGTACAAAGAAACGCGACGTCCCTGCCGGCGATGCTCCGCGCACACCGCGTCGCGATTACGAAGACGCACCCGGCACCCTGCGCCTGTCCAAGCTGATGTCCGAACTCGGCTTGTGCTCGCGCCGCGAAGCCGACGAATGGATCGAGAAAGGCTGGGTGCTGGTGGACGGCGAGCGCATCGACACGCTCGGCACCAAGGTTCGTCCGGACCAGCGTATCGAGATCGACCCTGCCGCCGAAGCCGCTCAAGCCAGCCAGGTGACCGTGCTGATCCACAAGACGGTGGGTTTCGTCTCCGGTCAGGCGGAAGACGGTTACCAGCCGGCCATCACACTGGTCACGCCGGAAAACCGCTGGGAAGGCGATCGCTCGAACATCCGCTTCTCCGTTGCGCATTTGCGCCAGCTTGCGCCGGCCGGGCGGCTGGACATCGACTCGACGGGCCTGCTGGTGCTGACGCAGGACGGCCGTATCGCGAAGCAGTTGATCGGCGGCCATTCGGAGATCGACAAGGAGTATCTCGTGCGCGTGGCATTCGGCGAGCACACGACCGAGGTCGAAAGCCACTTCCCGCCGGAAAGCCTCGCGCTGCTGCGGCATGGCCTCTCGCTCGACGACGTACCGCTCAAGCCGGCACAGGTCAGTTGGCAGAACGGCGAGCAATTGCGTTTTGTGCTGCGTGAAGGCAAGAAGCGTCAGATTCGCCGCATGTGCGAACTGGTCGGCCTCGAAGTGATTGGCCTGAAGCGTGTGCGGATGGGCCATGTGATGCTGGGCGCGTTGCCGCCGGGCCAATGGCGCTACCTCGCAGCCGATGAATCGTTCTGACGCTGTGCGCCGGATGCCGACGGTGCGACAGATATTCGGCGTCGTCCTTAGCAAGCTGGCCGCGTAAAAAACAGCCCCACGTTTTTTCGAAAACGTGGGGCTGTTGCCAATTAACCGGCCTTTCAGGCGCCCAGCCATGTATCAGCCCGACGACACCGGGCGCGCCCCTCCTGCCCAGCGGGCAGGCAAGACACACTTTTAGAACTTGTGCCCGTTTGCCACCGCAGGCTGAACATTCCCCTGTGCCTACAGGGCTGCGCTATCGCGCATCACCTGCTGCTGGTCAGCATAATCGCGCGCCTGCTGCAGCATGCGGGTCTCATAGTCCGCGTACCATTGCTGCTGCATGCGTGCTTCGTACTCCGCGCGAGCCTGTTGCTCGGCAGCCTGACGCTGCGCGTCCGCCTGCTGCTGCGCGCGGTCGCGTGCCTCCTGCTCCATGCGCGCTGCGTCGGCCTGCTGTTGGGCGCGGTCGCGTGCTTCCTGCTGCATGCGCGCCTCGTACTCCGCGCGAGCTTGCTGCTCAGCCGCCTGACGCTGTGCGTCCGCCTGCTGCTGCGCGCGGTCGCGCGCTTCCTGCTCCGCACGTGCCTGCGCTTCAGCGGCCTGACGTGCCGCCTCAGCTCTAGCGCGCTCCTCTCCAATAGCAGCGTTTCGCGCCGGCTCGTCGGCAAACTGCTGCTGACCTTGCTTCACCAGATCCGCGAGTCGCGCCAGTTTCTGGCTCTCCGTCAGTTTTGCTTCAACTTCAGGCGTCCAACCGCGCGCAGCGTCCATGTTGTCCATGCCCGTCTTCAACACTTGCTTCAGTTGCTGGAAATTCACCATTTCCCGTTGCATGTGATCAGCGTCCTGCAGGACATAGGATGCGTCATTCCCCTTCACGCGGCCGACTGCGCTGTAACCATTAGTCGCGACCACGCTGTACGGCGCATTCTGAATGTCCGCGCCGAACATCTGGATGGCGACGCCGCCGTCACCGCCTTTGATCAAACCGGCGTTGTTCACGCCAAGACCGAATTCCGATCCCTCGAGGACGATCTTGTTCGCATACATCCCGCCGAGCGCCGACACATCGAGCGCAACGCCGGGCTTCTGGCTTGGCGTCGCCGACGTGTACGTGAGCTTGCCGGCGAAATTGCCGTTCGCGTCGCCGTCGAAATCCGTGCCGTTCTGCGAGTTGATGCTCCAGCCCTTGACCGCGCCGTTCACGACGGTAGCGCGAGACAGCAGATTCAACTGGCCGGCACCGACATCGATGCCATCGCCGTCGATCTGGATCGTCGCGGGCGTGGCGCGCGTCTTGTCGACGCTCAGTGCAAGCGGACTGTCCGCGCGCGGGTTGAAACCGGCGGCAGCCAGCGTCAGCATCGGAACGTTGACGGTGGTCGCGCCATTGGCCGAGATGCCGGCCGCGTTGGCGATCAGCAGGTGCGCGGGCGCGCCGGCGACTTCCATCGCGCCATTGAGCTTCGAAGCTTGAGCCGAGGTTACGTCAGCGACGATCACTCTGGCAGCGTTGCCCTGGAGGTTCGCGTTGGCGGCGAGCTGGCCGGCAAGGCGGCTCGCGCCCGTCGCCGTCAGGTTATTGAATACGACGCCGTTCCGGTCGACGTCGAAGTTGCTGAAGGTGTTACGGGAAATACCCGAGCCATTCGGACCTGCAATGTTGACCACGGGGGTGTTGCCGACCGCATTGACCTGGGTCTGGCCGCCGTTGGCCACGACACCCGCTGCCATTGCGCTGCCGGCAGTGGCCATTGCCGTCAGGGCGGCGAGGTTCAAAGCTTTGAGTCGATGTTTAATCATAAAGAGTCCTAGTGGTTTAAAAGGCCATGCTCAACCGGAGGTTGACCACGACGGGATCGGCGTTCAACTGCCTGGGAGCAAACAGCGGAGCGCCAATTGAAAGAGAGGCGGACACGTGCTTGATCGCTGCGGATGCACCAACCGCCGCACCGACGACGTTGCCGCCGGAATTCGGCTCACCGGCAACGGGCACGACGCGCCCGGCGTCGATGGCGGCCATCAACGTGACGCGGCTGCCGAACACGGGCGCGGACAACGTCCAGTCGGCCTCGTTGCGCAGGTACCCGCCGGTGTTGCCATACAGGTAGCGGTCCTTGAAGCCGCGCACGGAGGTGTCGCCGCCGACCGACACGCGCTCGGTCGAATAAAGCGGCTTTGCGCTCGCTTGCGCGTAAGCGGACGAGAGGAGCGCCACGCTGGGCGAAATCAGGGTGTACAGACTCGCACTCGCCGAGAGCTTGCGAAAGCTTGCGGAAGGCCCGCCCGCCTGGCTCTTGTCGCGGCTCGCGAAAGGCAGTCCTCCGGTGAGCACCGGACTGAAAGTGAAATAGCTTCTGCTGCCAACCCGGCTGGCGAAGTTGATGCCGATTCGCGCCGCACTCACGCGTTCGGTGCCGCTGTCGAGTTGCAGATCTTCGAGATAAGTCTTGCCGTTATAGGTGGAAATCGAACCGAAGATATCGATCTTGCGCATTGAATCGCGCGAGACCGTGCGCGATACGCTGATCAGATTCTGGACATTGCTGCCGTGGTAGCGCAGATTGCCGTAAAAATCGATCGGTACCGCGAAATTGCCGGCCGCCCCCGCATAGCTGAAAGTCCAGTAACCAAGCGGCACGCTCGCGGACGCGCCAAAGCTCCGTCGATAACGGTCGCCGTGCAGTGCCGTCGTGCTGTTTGCCGACATCCCCAGTTGCTCGCCGAAGCCCAACGGGTTGTTGAGCGTCACCGCGCCGTCGAATTCATCCGCGCCCGTGTTGCTGTCGCCCATGTTGTCGACATTCAGGTTGACGCCAATGGAGGGCGCGGTGCGGCCACTCACGAGCACGTCCGAGTAACCTTCCTCGGGCGCCGCGCGCAGCGCGACTTTCACGCCGTCCGGCGTGACGCGGTCAAGCTGGTCGACGCCCTGTTCGACGTCGCGCAAATTGAGCGGCTCGCCGGGTGAAACCGGAAATGCCATGCGCGCCGCTCGATCCGAGCGGGTCGTACCGTCCTTGAACGAGACCTTGCCGAGTTTGCCTTCGACCGATGCAATCACGAGCGGGCCACCCGCGCCCTGCTGCTGCGGCAGCCACGCATGGCTCGTGATGTAGCCGTTTTCGACGTACCAGTCGTTCACTTCGTCGAGCAGATGCGCGAGCGCGGCGTTGTCGAGACATTGTCCGGTTACCTCGCGCGCGACCTGCTGCCTGATGGAGTCGGGCACAAGCATCGCGCCGCGAAACTCGACTCCGTCCACGTAGATGCACGCCTGACCATCGGGCGCGATTGGCCCCTGCGCGACAGTTGCACGTGGCGGCGTGATGGGAGGGGAATCGTGTGCACTCAGGTTTTCGCGTTGTTCGCGAGCCTGATCGAGCAGACGTTGTTGTTGCTGATCCTGCAGCGCCCGATCGACTGGCGTATTAAGTTCGATAGCCCATACCGGCGCGGCAGCAACTGTGAGAAGCGTGCCGACGGAGGTTAGTGACGCAACGGCCGGCAAATTCTTGCGTACGCGGCCTGTTCTGGCGAGACTCGGCTGACTGGCCCGGTCAATGTGGACGATGGAACGGATGAACGCTGGATAACGCAAGGCGACCTGCACATTTCAGAATTAAAACACGAGGCCGCGAGTGTAATAATCTAGAAAGCCTATTTGAGAAGGCGCGATCCTAATTAAAGATAGGAAATGTCCCAATAAGAACGGTCGTCGACAGGCAAAAACGAGCACAATGCGGCGCGCAGCACTACCTTTAAGAGAAGGTGGCACGGCTTGGCAAAATGCGGGGAAAATCGAGGCGGGATGTCAGGAGAACCCACCACCGGGGGAAGGTGGCGGCGGGGGCCTTGGCGGCTGCAACGACGACGACGGCAATGCGCGCGTTCGCCAACCGTCCCATCGCAGACCGCACGAAGGAAGTCAGTCGTCGCTATTCGGATCCATATCCGGAAACAGCACTTCCGTGAAGCCGAACTTCGCGAAATCATTGATCCGCATTGGATACAGTTTGCCGATCAGGTGATCGCATTCATGCTGCACGACGCGCGCGTGAAAACCTTCCGCAACGCGATCGATCGGTTTGCCGTATTGGTCGAAGCCGTGATACTTGATCATCGAAAACCGGCTCACCGCGCCGCGCAGGCCCGGCACCGACAGGCAGCCCTCCCAGCCCTCTTCCATGTCCTGCGAGACCGGCGTGATGGTCGGGTTGATCAGCACGGTTTCGGGCACCGGCGGTGCGTCCGGATAGCGTTCGTTGTGGCCGAAACCGAAGATCACCACCTGCAGATTGACGCCGATCTGCGGTGCGGCAAGGCCCGCGCCATTGGCGTCGTGCATGGTCTCGAACATGTCCTTCACGAGCTCATGCAGCTCGGGCGTGTCGAAGTGATCGACCGGATCGGCAATGCGCAACAGGCGCGGATCGCCCATCTTGAGAATTTCGCGGATCATAACTGCCCCTCCAGGAGCTTACGCATACCATCTTCGTCGAGTACGGGGATGCCGAGTTCCTCGGCCTTCGCCAACTTGCTGCCGGCTTCGGCCCCCGCCACCACATAATCCGTTTTCTTCGACACGGATCCCGCCACTTTCGCGCCTGCGGCTTCCAGCATTTCCTTCGCTTCTTCGCGGGCGAGGCTCGGCAAGGTGCCGGTCAGCACGACCGTCTTGCCGGCCAGCACGCCTTGCGGCGCTCTAGGCGCGGGCGGACCCTCCGGCCACGTAACCCGGCCCGGCGCGCGCAGTTGCTCGATCACCGTGCGGTTGTGCTCTTCGGCGAAGAACTGATGAATCGACTCGGCCACTACCGGCCCGACGTCGTTGACTTCCAGCAAGGCTTCCACCGAAGCCTCCATGATCGGATCCAGCGAGCCGAAATGTTTGGCCAGGTCTTTCGCCGTGGACTCGCCCACATGGCGAATGCCGAGCGCGTAAATAAAGCGCGCCAACGTGGTGTGCTTGGCCTTTTCGAGCGAATCGAGCAGGTTCTGCGCGGATTTCTCGGCAAAGCGGTCGAGTTCGGCGAGCGTCGCAAAGCCGAGGTTGAATAGATCGGCCGGTGTACGCACCAGATTCTGCTCGACCAGTTGATCGATGATCTTTTCGCCGAGGCCGTCGATATCCAGCGCGCGCCGCTGCGCGAAATGCCACAAGGCCTGCTTGCGCTGCGCGGGACAGAACAGGCCGCCGGTACAGCGCGCAATCGCCTCGTCCGGCAGCCGCTCGATGTTCGAGCCGCATACCGGGCAATGCGTGGGCATCACGAATTCGCGGGCGTCGTCGGGACGCCGGTCGAGCAGCGCGCTCACTACTTCGGGAATCACGTCGCCGGCACGCCGCACGATCACGGTGTCACCGATGCGAATATCCTTGCGCCGCACTTCGTCTTCGTTGTGCAGCGTGGCATTCGTGACCGTCGCGCCGCCCACGAACACCGGTTCCAACCGCGCCACCGGCGTGATCGCACCGGTGCGGCCGACCTGCACGTCGATCGCGACGAGCCGCGTGAGCGCTTCCTGCGCGGGGAATTTGTGCGCCAGCGCAAAACGCGGCGCGCGCGACACGAAGCCGAGCGCCTCCTGCTCATCGCGCCGGTTGACCTTGTAGACCACACCGTCGATGTCGTACGGCAGCTTCTCGCGCTTTTCGCCCACGGCGTGGAAAAAGCCCAGCAAACCCTCCGCGCCGTGCACCACCGCCCGTTCGCCATTCACCGGCAAGCCGAGTTCCTTGTACCAGTCGAGCAGTTCGCTATGCGTGGCCGGCATGTCCATGCCTTCGAGCACGCCGATCCCGTAAGAGAAAAACGACAGCGGCCGCTGCGCGGTGATCTTCGAATCGAGCTGCCGCAAGCTGCCCGCCGCCGCATTGCGCGGATTGGCGAATTCCTTCTGTTCCGCGGCCCGCTGGCGTTCGTTCAGGCGTTCGAAATCGCGCTTGAACATCAGCACTTCGCCGCGCACGTCGAGCACCTGCGGCACGCGTTTGCCTTTGAGCCTGAGCGGAATGGAGCGGATGGTGCGGACGTTTTCGGTAACGTTCTCGCCGGTCGTGCCGTCGCCGCGCGTGGACGCCTGGACGAACACGCCGTCGACATAACGCAGCGAAATGGCGAGACCGTCGAACTTCAGCTCGGCCGCGTATTCGACCGGCACCGGGGGCTCGCTCGCATTCTTGCCGAGCGCGTCGCCAACGCGCTTGTCGAACGCGACGATGTCCTCGTCCGCGAAACCGTTGTTCAGCGACAGCATGGGCTGCTCGTGCACGACCGGCTCGAAACCGCTTGCCGCCTCGCCGCCCACCCGCTGGGTGGGCGAATCCGGCACGATCAGGTCGGGATGTTCCGTCTCGATGCTCTCGAGTTCCTTGAACAGCCGGTCGTATTCCGCGTCGGGCAGATCCGGCTGGTCGAGCACGTAGTACGCGTAATTGGCGCGTTCGAGTTCCGCGCGCAGCCACGCGGCACGCTCTGCCGGGGCGCTGGTTGCGGGGGGTGAGACGGGGGTTCGGGCCATGCTGTCGGAAGGTTCTTCAGTGAAATTCAGACATTGGATTATCGCAGGAAGCGTGCCCCTTTACATCGGCCGAATGGCCAGTTTCGGCGCGTTGTGCGTCCGCTCGAAAGGTGCGCGCGAACTCGCCGCCTGAAACGACAGCGGCCGCACATCGTGCGGCCGCTGCAGACACCGGTAAAACGTAGAAATTACTGGCTGAACAACCGGCGCGTGGCCGGCGAACCCGCCGGGATGCCCGCCTGTTCGAGCTTCGCGTAGAGGGTCATCAGTTGCTTTTCGATTGCGAGCAACGCGGTTTCCGGCAACGGACGGCGGCCGTCGTCGACCACCCGGCCGCCAATGCGCTCGGCCAACGATTTCGCGTAGTCGCACATCAAGCGGAACGGCAGGATGTCTTCGTCGGCCACCGGCACGTCGAGCACCAGCGTGATCATCTGGCCGCCCTTGTAGGTGAGGTCGTCGCGCAGGAAGTTGGTGTCGCCGAATTGCAGCATGAACACCGGGCTTTGCCGCGCGTCGAGCTTGACGAAACGCGTACCGTCGCGCGACAGCAGCAGGCCGTCCTGCGAGGCGATTGCCTGCACGTAGTTGGCGGACCACGGCGCACCGTCGGAGAGCACGTTGATCGACAGCTGCGCGTCGCACTGCGCGGCAAAGCCGTCGAGTTCGCGCGCCATCGCGACCGTTTCGAGCATGTCCGGGAATTCCGGCGATGCATCCAGCGCGTCGGCAAATTGCTGCACGCCGGTCACGAATTCGGAAAACTCCAGTTCGTTGAGCGCGCCGCTGCGGTTCGCCAATTGCGCGGCCGCGCGCAACTCTTCATAACGCGCGCCGTTTTGCAGCAGTTCCCACGCGCCGCCTTCGAGTTTGCCCTCAATATGCACCGGCTTGCTGCCCGCGCGGCGCAGACGCTGCGCGAGCGGAATCACCTTGTCGCCGGCGACCGGGCCGTTCAGGCGGATCGGCACGATACAGTCGATGCGGCGATCGACGATAGCCGGCGGCGCCGATGAAATCGTCGTGGCGGCAGGCAGAATCGGTTCGACCGGCTCGTCGTCCTGGCGGGCGGCTGGCGCGGTCTTGCCGGCCTCCGCGTGATCGCCGCCTTCGGCTTGAGCGACGCCCTCGGCTTCCGGGTAGCCGTTCGGCGTGGTCGTCTCGGCCTGGATATCGGCCGGCGTATCGAGTGGCGCAGCCGTCGCCGCGGGGCTGCCGAACGTCGGCTCGACGCGCGCCGCCGTGGTTTGCTCCGCCGCTTCGGTGCCCACCACCGGTTCGCGGCGCATGGTGGGCCGGGCCGGCTCGATGAACGGGCTCTGTTCCTCCTGATCGTCCCGCGCGAAGTTTTCCGCGGCATCGGCCGGCATTGGCCGCGGCATCTTGCGACGCACCTTCGCGCCCTGCCACGCGTTGTACACGACCACGCCCCCGACCACCACGGCACCCGCGCCGATCAAACCGAGTGTCAACTCGTCCATGCATGCTCCATCAGCAATTCTTTTATCTGCGCGGCTTAGCGCCCGCCCCACGTGTCGCGCGGCCACCGGCCGCTGCGCTGAACGCGGACACCCGCGATTCCCGACTCAAACTCAACTCAAGCGAAACTCAAACGATATTCTGGGCGAAACCCGCAGCCGTTTCCATGTCGACGGCAACGATGCGCGACACGCCCTGCTCCTGCATGGTCACGCCGATCAATTGCTGCGCCATTTCCATCGCGATCTTGTTGTGCGAGATGAAAAGGAACTGGGTTTTGTCCGACATCGCACGCACGAGGTTCGCGAAACGTTCCGTGTTGGCGTCGTCGAGCGGCGCGTCCACTTCGTCGAGCAGACAGAACGGCGCGGGATTCAGCTGGAACATCGCGAACACCAGTGCGGTGGCCGTCAGCGCTTTTTCGCCGCCCGACAGCAGGTGAATCGTCGAATTCTTCTTACCCGGCGGCTGCGCCATCACCTGCACGCCGGCGTCGAGAATTTCGTCGCCCGTCATGATCAGCCGTGCCTGGCCGCCGCCGAAGAGACGCGGGAACAGTTCGCCGAAATGCTGGTTCACCTGGTCGAAGGTGCCTTGCAGCAGTGTGCGCGTTTCCGCGTCGATCTTGCGGATGGCGTCTTCGAGCGTTTCGATCGCGCTGTTCAGGTCGGTGGATTGCGCGTCGAGGAACGACTTGCGCTCGGTCGCCGCCTTCAGTTCGTCGAGCGCGGCCATGTTGACCGGACCGAGCGCGGTAATGGCGTTGTTGATGCGCGTGACCTCGCCCTGCAGGTACGACGGCTTCATGTCCGGCGTGAGCTTGGCTTGCAATTGCGCCTCATCGACGCCGGCTGCGGCGAGTTGCTCGATGAATTGCTCGCCGTTCAGGCGCGCCGCCTGTTCCTTCAGCTGCAATTCGTTGATGCGGTCGCGCAGCGGCTGCAACGCGCGCTCGGCGGTGAGACGCGTTTCGTCGGCGGCACGCAGCTTGGCGGTGAGATCGTCCAGTTCGAGGCGCGCGGCGTGCAGCGCTTCTTCCTTGACCGCGCGGATGTCGAGCGCGTCCTGCAAGCCGGTGTGCGCGGTCTGCTCGTTGATGGTTTCCAGCTCGGCGCGCGCATCTTCCAGCGACGCCGCTACACGCTCGCTCTGCTCGTGCGCGACCTGAATGCTGCGCTTCAGTTCGTCGATGCGGTTCGCCATGTTGCGCGCGGCAAAGCGCGCGTCGGTAGCGGCGCGGTCCAGATCGCGCGCCTGGCCGCGCGCGGCGGTGAGTTCTTCGTCGAGCGCTTCGAAGGCCAGTTGATGATCTTCGAAACGCGCCTGCAATTCGGCAAGCTCGCCGTCGTGACGCTCGAAGTTCGCTTCCGACTCCGCACGCATGGCGCGCTGCTCTTCGATCTGCGCGGTGATCTCTTCGAGTTCCTCGCGAATCTGTGTACTGCGCTGGGTGTAACGCTCGTGCGCCTGGGTGAGCTTGAGCACGTCCATTTGCAACGCGTGCACGCGCTGCGTGGCGCGCTCCGCCTGCTGACGCACATCGGTCAATGCCTGGGCGGCCTGCGTATGCGCGGCTTCGGCGCGGATCGCGGCGGCTTTCGCTTCGTCCGCGAGCAAGGCCTGCGCGCGAACCTGACGCGCCAGATTTTCGATTTCCTGCTGACGGGCCAGCATGCCGGCCTGTTCGGAGTCGGCGGCATACAGTTGCACGCCGACGCGCGTCACCACATGCCCCGCCTTGACGACGAACGAGCCGCCGTCCGGCAACTGCGAGCGCATGGCGAGCGCCTGCTGCAGATCGTCGGCGACGAACGAAAGGCCGAGCCAGTCGTTCAGCACCGCGCGGATGCCCGCGTCGTCGATCCGCACCAGCGACAGCAGCGGCCGCAGCGCGGGCGGCGTCGCAACCGGCTGGCCGGCCGCGGGCGGCGCGTAGAAGGCGAGCTTGGCGGGCGGTGCGTCGGTGGCGAATGCCTTGACCCAGTCGAGGTTCGACACTTCCAGCGCGGCGAGCCGCTCGCGCAGCACGGCTTCGAGCGCGGCTTCCCAACCGGCTTCGACATGCAGTTTCTTCCACAGACGCGGCAGGCCGTTCAGCTCGTGCTTTTCGAGCCACGGCTGGATCTTGCCTTCAGTCTGGACGTTTTCCTGCAACTGCTTGAGCGCGGCAAGGCGCGCGTCGAGCTGATGAATCTGCGAGCTTTCCGCCTGCACGCGCTCCTGCGCGGCGCGGCGCTCGCCGTCGAGGCGCGGCAGCGTTTCCTGCGCGTCGGCGAGACGCGTTTGCGCGTCGTGCAGAATTTCTTCATGCTCGGCGAGTTGCATGCGCAAGTCTTCGAGCTGCGCTTCGTCGGGTGCGTCGAGACCGCCCGCTTCCGATTTCAAGCGCTCATGACGCGCCTGCAGTTGCTGCAACTGCTGGTCGGCATTGCGCTGATGCGCAGCTTCAAGCTTGAGCGCCTGTTCGGTCTGCGCGATCCCGCCGCGCTCCGCGTTCAGCTCCGTCTGCGCGTCGCGCCAGCGCGCTTCGAGCGCGGGCATGGCGTCGTGTTTGGCGGCGGCTTCGTCTTCGGCCAGCGCGGCTTTTTCTTCGGCCACCGCCAGTTGTTCTTCAGCGTCCGCGAGATCGTCCTGCGCTTTTTGCGCCTGCGACTGCCATTGCTCGCGCTGCGCATTCAGCGCGGCGATCTGCGCCTGAACCCGATTGCGCGATTCGACGATGAACTTGATCTCGGCTTCGAGCCGGCTGACTTCCGAATTCGCCTCGTAGAGCGCGCCTTGCGCGCCCTGCATCGCGTCGCTGGCGGAGTAATGCGCGACGCGCAGCGTTTCGAGTTGCGCCTCGACTTCGCGCAGCTTCGCTGTGTGCGCTTCGAGGTCGATCTGGGCCTGTTCGATCGCGCGTTGCTGGCGCTCCTGCTCGCCGCCGGCTTCGTTCTTGCGCAACAGCCACAAGAGACGCTGCTTTTCTTCGCCGTCGGCCTGCAGTTCCTTGTAGCGCGTGGCGACCACGGCCTGCGTTTCCAGCTTCTCGAGGTTCGCGCCCAGTTCGCGGACGATGTCCTCGACCCGCGTCAGGTTCTCGCGCGTGTCGTGCAGACGGTTCTCGGTTTCGCGGCGGCGTTCCTTGTACTTCGATACGCCCGCGGCTTCTTCGAGGAACACGCGCAGCTCTTCCGGCTTCGCCTCGATCAGGCGCGCGATCATGCCCTGCCCGATGATCGCGTACGCGCGCGGCCCAAGACCGGTGCCGAGAAAAATGTCCTGAATGTCGCGGCGGCGCGCCGGCAGATTGTTGATGTAGTAGCTCGAGGTGCCGTCGCGCGTGAGCACGCGCTTCACGGCGATTTCGGCATACTGGCCCCACTGGCCCGCGGCCCGGCCGTCGGCGTTGTCGAACACCAGTTCGACGCTGGCGCGGCTACCGGGCTTGCGCGCGGTCGAGCCATTGAAGATCACGTCCTGCATCGACTCGCCGCGCAGCTCGGAGGCGCGCGATTCGCCGAGCACCCAGCGCACGGCGTCGATGATGTTGGACTTGCCGCACCCGTTCGGTCCGACCACACCGACTAGCTGGCCCGGAACCTGGAAATGCGTGGGATCGACGAATGACTTGAAGCCAGCGAGTTTGATCGAGGTCAGACGCACGGCGATTTCGCTGTTTGAAAAGGGAAAAAATGGGTGGCTCGTGAAGGCCGCGCCAGCCGTTCGCCGATAGAGCGACACGGCCCGCGAACCCTCGGGCCTCGGGTGCCGGCTTCATGCGGTGAAGCATGCGTCGGCCAATGAGGGGCAATCATACCATCGCGCGTGGACGGTTCTTGCCGTCCACGCGCTCGCCGGGGTCGGCACCGCGCTCGCCGGCGAGGCTCGCGTCCTGAATGGCCGGATCGGGCGGCATGGCCTTGGTCCGATGCACCCAACTGGAGAGCGCCGAGGCCAGCACGATGCACACGCCGCCCGCCCATTCGCGCGGCCCGGGCGTCTCGCCGGCGAAGAGCCAGGCCGACAACGCCGTGACCACGATCTCGAACAGCATGATGATCGACGCCCGGTTGGCCGGCACACGCGCGAGCCCGTACTGCACCAGCATATTGTTCGACGCCAGCAGAAAACCGAGGCCGAGCACCAGCCACGCGGCCGTGCCGAGATGCGCGCCGGTGGGCGGCGCGGGCATCGCCTCGAACAGCGAAGCACAGGCGCTGAAAATCGCCGCGCCGCCGAAGATCGTCGCGGTGCGCATTTCCGGCTTCATGTCAGGCAGCACGCGGCTCGTCTTGAGAATCAGCACGTTGCTCATGGCGAAGCCCATGCCGCCCGCGAGGCCCGCCCATTCGGCGAGATTGCCGGGCACCGGAATGCCCAGTTGCGGCGACCACAGCATGGTCATCGCACCGACGAGCGACAGCGCGGCGAGACCCGCGCCCGCCCAGGTGAGCCGCTCATGCAGGATGAAGTGCGCGAAGAGCGCGGTCCACGCCGGGGTGAGATAGAACAGCAGGAGCACGCGCATCACCTGGCCGTGAATCGAGCCCCACACGAAACCGAGGTTGGTGATGCCCGCCGCCAGCGCGAGCGCCGGCAGCAGCCAGTGCCAGCGCACGGTCCTGAGCGTTCGATAGCGCACCAGCAGCACAAACAGGCAGCCGGCGCCGCTCGTCAGCGCACTGGCGGCCGTGCCGGTCACGCCGAGGGCCGCCAGCATACGCAATGGATACCAGATCATTCCCCACACGGACGCGCCGAGCATGATCGCGAGCGTCGGCCAACTGTTGCGAAGCCAGCTGGTCATGGTGCGGGGCTCCTTGCAGCGGCGTTCGGCGTGTTTCCGTCGCGGACCGCGGTGCTCGTTGCAAAGGCGCTGGTGAAGTTCGGGCCGAGCACCGCGGCGTGTCTCGCCAAAGCGCCGGTGAAGTTCAGACCAAGGGCTGCGGCGTCTCTCGCAAAAGCGCCGGCGAAGTTCAGGCCGAGCACTGCGGCGCTCCTGCGCCTGTTCTGTGCGGATTTCTCCAGGACTGCTGCGTACATTGCTGCTCCTGCTACTTTCTTGCGCGAACCGCCTACGGTTCGCGTTGTTCCCGCTGCAGCGCATTGCCTGCGCCGCCTGGCGGGTTGCGCCGTGATTCGCCGGCGCGCTGTTGCTGGTCCATTGCGCGGGTGGCTACGCGCCGCGACATGCCCGACGCGCCCTGCTCACCACGCTATAATCATCTGCTCGCCGCTGCCGTCTGTCCGGCGCCTTTGTTGCCTGGGTGCCTTGGTCCGCCTCGTGCACTCAACGCCGGCATGCGTGCTTCGCTTTTCCTGCTTCCATCAGCGCTCATCTTCGATCAGGCTCGATCCGCCCAGTGAACCCGCTACTCGACTCCCTTCAGCCCTACCCGTTCGAAAAGCTGCGCGCGCTTTTCAAGGACGTCACGCCGAACGCCGACCACGCGCATATCAGCTTCGGCATCGGCGAGCCGAAACATCCCACGCCCGCGCTGATCCGCGACGCCGTGGTGGCCTCGCTCGGCGGCTTGTCCGCGTATCCGGCCACGATCGGATCGCCCGCCTTGCGCGAGTCGATCGCGAAGTGGGTCACGCAGCGCTACAACCTGCCACCGGTCGATCCGGCCACCCAGGTGCTGCCGGTATCGGGTTCGCGCGAGGCGCTGTTTTCCCTCGCCCAAACGGTGCTCGACCCGAAAAAGAATGCCGGCGGCGAGCCTGCGATCGTACTCTGTCCGAACCCGTTCTACCAAATCTACGAAGGCGCGGCGATTCTGGCCGGCGCGCAGCCGTATTTCGTGAATAGCGACCCGGCGCGCAACTTCGCCTGCGACTACTCGGCGGTGCCGGCCGACATCTGGGCGCGCACGCAACTGCTCTATGTCTGCTCGCCCGGCAATCCGACCGGCGCGGTGCTCACGCTCGACGACTGGCGCGAACTGTTCGCGCTGTCGGACCGCTACGGCTTCGTGATCGCCTCGGACGAGTGCTACTCCGAAATTTACTTCGACGAGGCCAACCCGCCGCTCGGCGGCCTGGAAGCGGCGCACCAACTCGGCCGCGGTTTCGAGCGGCTCGTCATGCTGTCGAGCCTGTCCAAGCGCTCGAACGTGCCGGGCATGCGCTCGGGTTTCGTCGCGGGCGACGCGGCGATTCTCAAGGACTTCCTGCTCTACCGGACCTACCACGGCACGGCCTTGTCGACGGTGTTCCAGAATGCCAGCATCGCGGCCTGGAACGACGAAGCGCACGTGCGCGAGAACCGCGCGAAGTACCTGCAGAAGTTTTCCACCGTCACGCCTATGCTCGCCGAGATACTCGACGTGCGCCTGCCGGACGCCGCGTTCTACCTGTGGGCGGACGTCTCGCGCACGGGCCTCACGGATACCGTGTTCGCCCAGCGCCTCTACGCCGACTATAATGTGACGGTTCTGCCGGGCTCGTTCCTCGCGCGCACTGCGCACGGCGTGAACCCCGGCCGCAATTTCGTGCGCATGGCGCTGGTCGCCGACGTCGACGAATGCACGCAGGGCGCGCAGCGGATCGTCGATTTTTGCCATGCGCTGGCGGGTTAGGGTTCGTCAACGGCCGCTGCGCACCGCATCCCCTTCTTCAGACTTCAACTCTCTTCGATAAAGCACGCATATGTCGCAACAACTTCAGCAGATCATTGACACCGCCTGGGAAAACCGCGCCGAGCTGTCGCCGAAGGCCGCTCCGGCCGACGTGCGCCAAGCCGTCGCCCACGCCATCGAGCAACTGGACAAGGGCCTGCTGCGCGTCGCCGAGAAGAAAGACGGCGACTGGGTCGTCAATCAGTGGCTGAAGAAAGCCGTGCTGCTGTCGTTCCGCCTGGAAGACAACGCGCCGATGCCGGCCGGCGGTTACTCGCAGTTCTACGACAAGGTGCCGTCGAAGTTCGCCAGCTACACCGCTGAAGACTTCGCCGCCGGCGGCTTCCGCGTGGTGCCGCCCGCCATTGCGCGCCGCGGCTCGTTCATCGCGAAGAACGTCGTGCTGATGCCGTCGTACACCAACATCGGCGCCTACGTGGACGAAGGCACGATGGTCGACACGTGGGCCACCGTCGGTTCGTGCGCGCAGATCGGCAAGAACGTGCACCTGTCGGGTGGCGTGGGCATCGGCGGCGTGCTGGAGCCGCTGCAGGCGAACCCGGTCATCATCGAAGACAACTGCTTTATCGGCGCGCGCTCGGAAGTGGTGGAAGGCGTGATCGTCGAAGAAAACTCGGTGATCTCGATGGGCGTGTACCTCGGCCAGAGCACCAGGATTTACGACCGCGAAACCGGCGAAGTCACGTACGGCCGCATTCCGGCGGGTTCGGTGGTGGTGGCGGGCAACCTGCCGTCCAAAGACGGCACGCACAGCCTGTACTGCGCCGTGATCGTCAAGAAGGTGGACGCCAAGACGCGTGCGAAGGTCGGCCTGAACGAGCTGCTGCGAGGCGACTGATGGCACGCGGCACCAAAACCGTCGTCTACGGCATTCCGAACTGCGACACCGTGAAAAAAGCCCGCGTGTGGCTGGAAGAGCACGGCGTCGAGTTCGAATTCCACGACTTCAAGAAACACGGCGTGACCGAACCGCTCGTGCAGGACTGGCTGAAGGACGTGAAGCTCGACACCTTGCTGAACCGTCGCGGCACCACATGGCGCGCTTTGTCCGACGACATGAAAGCGGCCGCGGACACGCAGTCGGGTGCGATCGCGTTGATGATCCACAAGCCGTCGGTGATCAAACGGCCTGTGCTGGTGGTCAACGGGCGCGTCAAGTCGCTCGGTTTTTCTGCGGACGAGTACGCAGCGCTGTTTGCGTAAGAGCAGCACGGTTCGTCAGATCCGGCGCGCGCAGAGCGCAGCGCCGGATCTGGTAGTCGTCTGGTGCGAATCCTGGCGCCGGCGCCGCAAACGCAAACGCAATACGTAGTGAAACCGCAGTGAAACGCGGCCTTGGCCGCGTGGCTCAAAAGCAGTTGCCGGCTGCGGTGTTCGACCGCCAGCCGGCATTTTTTCATTTCAAAGTGGCTTGTATCGAATCCATGTCCGGCACCCTCGCCCTTACCGAACAACTGATCGCGCGCGCCTCCGTCACGCCCGACGACCAGCATTGCCAGCGCCTCCTGATCGAACGCCTGGCCGCGCTCGGCTTCGAGCACGAGACGATCGAATCGAACGGCGTCACCAACCTGTGGGCCGTCAAACGCGGCGTCGACGGCACTGCTGGCAAGCTGCTCGCGTTCGCCGGCCATACCGACGTGGTGCCGACCGGCCCGCTCGAACAATGGCACTCGGCGCCGTTCGAGCCGACCCATCGTGACGGCAAGCTGTACGGCCGCGGCGCGGCGGACATGAAAGCGTCGATCGCGGGCTTCGTGGTGGCGAGCGAGGAGTTCGTCGCCGCGCACCCGGCGCACCGCGGCTCGATCGCCTTCCTGATCACGAGCGACGAAGAAGGCCCCGCCACCGACGGCACCATCAAGGTCGTCGAGGCCTTGCAGGCGCGCGGCGAGCGCATGGACTACTGCATCGTCGGCGAACCGACTTCGAGCGCGCAGCTCGGCGACATGGTGAAGAACGGCCGGCGCGGTTCGATGTCGGGCAAGCTGATCGTCAAAGGCGTGCAAGGCCATATCGCCTACCCGCATCTGGCGAAAAACCCGGTGCATCTGCTCGCGCCAGCGCTCGCCGAACTGGTGGCCGAACGCTGGGACGACGGCAACGAATATTTCCCGCCCACCACGTGGCAGGTGTCGAACATTCACAGCGGCACCGGCGCGACCAACGTGATTGCCGGCCATGCGGACGTGATGTTCAACTTCCGCTTCTCGACGGCAAGCACGGTGGAAGGTTTGCAGGCCCGCGTCCACGCGATCCTCGACAAACACGAGCTCGACTACGACCTGCAATGGACCGTGAGCGGCCTGCCGTTCCTCACGCCGCGCGGCGATCTGTCGAACGCGCTCGCCACGGCGATCAAGGACGAAACCGGCGTTACCACCGAACTGTCGACCACCGGCGGCACCTCGGACGGCCGCTTCATCGCGCGCATCTGCCCGCAGGTGATCGAATTCGGCCCGCTGAACGCCAGCATCCACAAGATCGACGAACATATCGAAGTCGCACACATCGAGCCGCTGAAAAACGTGTATCGCCGCGTGCTCGAACAACTGATTGCGTGACCCAAGGACTATTTGCGATGACGCTCCCGTTTTCCACCGTTCGCGACCTGCTGCGTTTCGCGGTCTCGCGCTTCAACCAGGCCGATCTGTCGTTCGGCCACGGTTCGGCCAATGCTTACGACGAAGCCGCCTATCTGGTCCTGCACACGCTGCATCTGCCGCTCGATCTGCTGGAGCCGTTTCTCGACGCGCGTTTGAGCGCCGCTGAAATAGACGCCGTGCTGAACGTGATCGAGCGCCGCGCCACCGAGCGCGTGCCGGCCGCTTACATCACGCAGGAAGCCTGGATGCACGGCTTCCGCTTCTATGTGGATGAGCGCGTGATCGTGCCGCGCTCGTTCATCGGCGAATTGCTGCAGGACGGTTTGCAGCCCTACGTGGAAGATCCCGAGCAGGTAAGCGCCGTGCTGGAGTTGTGCACCGGCTCGGGCTGCCTCGCGATTCTCGCGGCCCACGCGTTTCCGAACGCGGACATCGACGCGGTGGATCTGTCCGCGCCCGCGCTGGAAGTCGCCATGCGCAACGTCACGGACTACAAACTCGACGACCGCATCGCGCTGTTCGAAGGCGATCTGTACGCGCCGCTCGCCGAGCGCCGCTACGACGTGATCATTACCAATCCGCCGTACGTGAACGCGGCGTCGATGCAGGAACTGCCCGCCGAATACCGGCACGAGCCGGATATGGCGCTGGCGGGCGGCGCCGACGGCATGGACATCGTGCGCCGGATCATCGCCGATGCGCGCAACTGGCTCACCGACGACGGCGTGCTGGTCGTTGAAATCGGCAATGAGCGTCAGCACGTGGAAGCGGCGTTTGGCGGCCTCGATCTGGTCTGGCTGTCGACCAGTGCCGGCGACGACAACGTGTTCCTGATCCAGGCGGCTGATTTGCCGGTCTGAAGTTTTGCTGCATTCGCGCACGAAACCACGAAGCCTGACCGGAACGCGCCCCCAAAGCACGCACGTTCGGTAAGATAGGCGCGGTCAGCTACCCGGCGCTCATCGAACCGGCCCGGGTAGCGCTTCGCCAACCCTTCGTCCACCTATGCAATTCGACCTGCTTCACATCGGCACGCTGGTCGCCCTCTGCCACATTCTCGGCGTGGTCGCGGCGTGTCATGCGATTCTCAACACCCGCACGTCGCAAGGTGCGATTGCGTGGGCCGTGTCGCTGGTCGCGATGCCTTATCTGACGCTGGTGCCGTATCTGTTCCTCGGCCGCAGCAAGTTTGCCGGCTACGCGGACGCGCGCCGGGTCGAGAACGAACTGCTGCGCACGCGCGCGCATCCGCCGGAATGGGACACGCAGGCTTCGTCGGAAAGGCTGCCCACGCAGGAGCTCGGCGGCAGGCTCGTGCATTCGCTCACGCGCCTCGGCGGCATGCCGTTTCTGCCCGGCAACACGGTGCGCACGCTGGTCAACGGCGCGGCAACCTTCGAGGCCATCTTCCAGGCGATCGAGGGCGCGCGCCGCTACGTCATCGTGCAGTTCTTCATCGTGCGCGACGACGCGCTCGGCGAAATGCTCAAAGACACGCTGATCGCAAAAGCACAGCAAGGGGTGCGCGTCTACTTCCTGTACGACAGCATCGGCAGCTTCGATCTGCCCCACCGCTATGTGGCAGCACTGCGCGCGGCGGGCGTGGAGACGCATCCGTTCGCTACCCATCGCCGCTTCGTCAACCGTCTGCAAGTGAATTTCCGCAATCACCGCAAGATCGTTTCGGTGGACGGCGAACGCGCGTTTGTCGGCGGACACAACGTGGGCGTGGAATATCTGGGCGGCAAGCCGCCGCTTTCGCCGTGGCGCGATACGCATATCGAAGTGCGCGGCCCGGCGGTCGCCAGCATCCAGTTCGTGTTCACCGAAGACTGGCACTGGGCCACCCAGCGGTTGCCCGAGTTCGACATACCACCCGCTCCGGCCGCCGATCCCGCGGCCGGCCAGGGCATGCATTGCCTCGTCGTGCCTAGCGGCCCGGCGGACAAGCAGGAGACCTGTTCGCTCTTTTTCGTCGAAGCGATCAATGCGGCGCGCGAGCGGATCTGGATCACCTCGCCCTACCTGATCCCCGATGAAGCGGTGTTCTCGGCGTTGCGGCTCGCGGTGCTGCGCGGCGTGGACGTGCGCATTCTGATTCCGAGCCGGCGCGATCACCTCGTCGTGTTCGCCGCGTCGAAACTGTATGCGTATGACTCGCTGCGCGCGGGGATCCGGATCTTCCGCTACCAGCCGGGCTTCCTGCATCAGAAGGTCGTGCTGATCGACAGCGTGGCTGCGGCCATCGGCAGCGCCAATCTCGACAACCGCTCGTTCCGGCTGAACTTCGAGATCATGGTGCTGACCGTGGATCGCGGCTTTGCCAAAGAGGTCGAAACAATGCTGCTGGCCGACTTCGCCGAATCGCGCGAAATCGACCGCAATGAATACCGGCAGGCAGGCGCCTTGAAGCGCGTGCTGATGCACGTGGCGCGGCTCTTTTCACCCATCCTGTAGAGGCCGCCGTGACGCAACGCCAAGCCGCCGTCGCCGTACCGTGGCTTCACAGCAGCTTTTCGATATCCTCGGTAATCGCCTCGGGCTTCGTCAGCGGCGCATAACGCTTCACCACATTGCCCTCACGGTCAATCAGGAACTTGGTGAAGTTCCACTTGATCGCCTCGAGACCCAGCACGCCCGGCGCCTCGCCCGTCAGATAACGGAATAGCGGATGCGCGTTCGCACCGTTCACGTCCACCTTGTCGAACATCGGGAACGTCACGCCGTAATTCTTTTCGCAGAAGCTGCCGATCTGCGCGGCGTCGCCCGGCTCCTGCTTGCCGAACTGGTTGCACGGAAAGCCGAGTACCGCGAGCCCGCGCGCCGCGTAGGTCTCGTACAGCTTTTGCAAGCCGGCGTATTGCGGCGTGAACCCGCATTCGCTCGCCGTGTTGACGATCAGCAAAACCTTGCCGCTATATTGCTCGAGGCTCACTTCCTCGCCGCCGAGCGTGCGTGCCGAAAACGAATAAATCGATGTCATGGGCTCCCCCCGTGAAAGCCGTCAGTCTATGCCAAAAGCTGCGCCGGTACAGTCGGCCGAATGACCGATCCCGCTTGAGCGCCCGGTGTCGGGCCCGGCAGTCTAAAATAGCGGTTTTCTCCAGCCGGCCTCTTCGTGATCCGCTTTAACCAGTTCAGCCTCGCGCGCGGCACCAAGCCGCTCTTCGACCACACCACGTTCACCCTCAACCCCGGCGAAAAGGCCGGCCTGGTGGGGGCGAACGGCGCGGGCAAGTCGACGCTGTTCGCCGTGCTGCGCGGCGAACTGCATGCGGACGGCGGCGATTTTTCAATCCCGCCGACCTGGCAGATCGCCCACGTCGCGCAGGAAACGCCTGCCGCGGACAAGACCGCCCTCGCCTACACGCTGGACGGCGATGCCGCGCTGCGTACGATCGAAGCGCGCATTGCCGCCGCCTCCGCCGCCCATGACGGCGCGGCCGAAGGCGAAGCGCACGCCGCGTTCGCCGACGCCGACGGCTACACCGCGCCCGCGCGCGCCGAAGCGCTGCTGCTCGGTCTGGGCTTCACGCTCGAACAGACGCGCGAACCGGTCAGCAGCTTTTCAGGCGGCTGGCGCATGCGGCTGAATCTCGCGCAGGCGCTGATGTGCCGCTCCGACCTGCTGCTGCTCGACGAACCGACCAATCACCTGGATCTCGACGCGATCGTCTGGCTCGAAGACTGGCTGCACCGTTATCCGGGTACGCTGATCGTGATCTCGCACGACCGCGAATTCCTCGACTCGGTCTGCAATGTCACGCTGCATCTGGAGCAGCAGCAGATCAAGCGCTACGGCGGCAATTATTCGCAATTCGAAGTGCTGCGCGCGCAGCAGATCGCGCTGCAACAAAGCGCGTACGAAAAACAGCAGCGCACGGTCGAGCATCTGCAAAGCTATATCAACCGCTTCAAGGCGCAGGCCACCAAGGCGCGCCAGGCGCAAAGCCGCGTCAAGGCGCTGGAAAAGATGGAGCTGATCGCGCCGGCGCATGCGGCCTCGCCGTTCACGTTCGAGTTCCGCACCCCCGATTCCGCGCCGAATCCGATGATGGTGATGGAAGACGTGCGCTGCGGCTATCGCAGCGAGAGCGAACCGGGCGTCGAGATTCCGATCGTCGACCACGTCATGCTGTCCATCCAGAACGGTCAGCGCATCGGCCTGCTTGGCGCAAACGGCCAGGGCAAGTCCACGCTGATCAAGACGCTCGCCGGCACGCTCGAACCGCTCGGCGGCCACGTGCGGGAAGGCAAGGGGCTGCGCATCGGCTACTTCGCGCAACACCAGCTCGAAACATTGCGTCCGGACGACACGCCGTTGCAGCACCTCGCGCGCCTCGCACCGGACACGCGCGAACAGGAATTGCGCGACTTCCTCGGCAGCTTCAATTTTTCCGGTGAGATGGCGACCTCGAAAATCGCGCCCTTCTCCGGAGGCGAAAAGGCCCGCCTCGCGCTCGCGCTGATCATCTGGCAAAAGCCGAACCTGCTGCTGCTCGACGAACCGACCAACCACCTGGATCTCGAAACGCGTCACGCGCTGACTATGGCGCTCGCGCAGTTCGAAGGCACGCTGATTCTGGTGTCGCACGACCGGCATCTGCTGCGTGCCACCACTGATCAATTCATGCTGGTCGCGAAACATCGCCTGCAAGAGTTCGACGGCGATCTCGACGACTACCGCGACTGGCTGCTGCAACATGCGGCCGAACAACGCGCCGCGCTCAAGGCGGGCACGGCGTCGAACGCTGGCAATGGTGGCAATGGAGGCAACGGCAGTGACGGCGGCGCGGACAACGGCGTGAACCGCAAGGAACAGCGGCGCCTCGAAGCCGAAACGCGTCAAAAGCTCGCGCACCTGAAAAAGCCGCTGCAAAGCCGGATTACGAAGATCGAAAAGGAAATGGACGCGCTCAACGCGGAGAAGACGACGCTCGACGCGTTCGTCGTCGATCCGGCGAGTTACGAGCCCGGGCAGAAAAGCAAACTGACGGAGGCGATCCGCCGTCAGGCAGATGTGAACGCGCGCCTCGAAGCGCTCGAAGCCGAATGGCTCGAGACGCACGAGGAACTCGAACAGATCGGCTAGCGGCACGCTGTTTCAGGTCCGCGCCGGCATCGACGAGAGGTTGGCTTTGTCTTCTGCGACATCATCCGTCTCACCGCCTGCATCATCGGCCATCTCATCGGCCACACCGACACCGCCCGCGCTGCAAGGACTGCGCGTGCTCGACCTGACGCGCCTGCTGCCGGGCCCGGTTGCCGCCTTGCGGCTTGCCGAGCTGGGCGCCGACGTGCTCAAAATCGAAGCACCCGGCGCCGGTGACCCCACCCGCACGATGATGCAATCGTCGAGCGACCGCGTGGCGGGCCGGCCCGGCGCGTTTTACCGGCTGGTGAATCGCGGCAAGCGCGAAACGCGCCTCGACCTCAAATCCGAGGCGGGACGCAACGTGCTGTGCGCGCTCGCCGCCGAAGCGGACGTGCTGATCGAGAGTTTCCGGCCCGGCGTGATGGAGCGGCTCGGCATCGGCTACGAAACGTTGCATGCCATCAATCCCCGGCTGGTCTATTGCGCAATCAGCGGATATGGCGCGAGCGGGCCGTTCGTCGACCATGCCGGCCACGATCTCAACTACATCGGCTACGCAGGCGTGCTCGATCAACTGGCGGGCCGCGACGGCGCGCCGATCCTGCCGAATTTCCAGATCGCCGATCTGCTCGGCGGCGCCCTGAGCGCGGTCACGCAGATTCTCGCGGCGTTATGGCATGTGTCGCGCGGCGGCGAAGGCCGCTTCGTCGACGTGTCCATGACGCATGTCACCTACGCGCACAACGTCGTGGCGCAGGTCGCGCTCGCCAACGACGGCGCGGTGCCAGCGGCCGGCGGCAGTCTGCTGAATGGCGGCGTGCCCTGCTACAACCTCTACCGCACGCTCGATAACCGCTGGCTCGCGGTCGGCGCGCTCGAACTGAAGTTCTGGGAAACGCTCTGCATGGCGCTCGACCGGCCCGAATGGGCGACGCGCCACTGGAGTCTCGGCCAGGCCATCGGCGGCCCGGACGCCGCCGCGCTCACGCAGGAACTCGCCGACGTGATCGGCAAGCGTGCGCTGGAAGAATGGGTTGCGATGCTGGAGCCGCTCGACTGCTGTGTCTCGCCGGTGCTCACGCCGGCCGAGGCGGCGCGGCATCCGCTGTTCAATCCGCAGGCTGACGATACGGCGAATGCGGGCGGCGAAGACGAGGAAGAGCGGTCGATCCGGTAACGTGGGGATATGTGCGCTGCGGGTACTGTTCAGTTTGAGCGGCAAATCTGCAGTCGATCCGCGCAGCGCGCTCGTCTCAGTTCGTCTCACAACGAGAACCGCCCAATACTTTCCGGCACGGCCCACCCCGCCCTAACAACCTCAGCGCCGCGCCACCGTCTGCCGCGGCAAGGTCTGACGCGGCGTCTTTTCATCGTCGTACAGCATGTGCTTACGGCCTTCCACATGACGGTCGATGGTCGCACGGACTTCGGCGGCGGTGGCGTCTTCGGCCACGACTCGCCGTGAAATCTGCCCCGCTGTGTCGATCCATTCGACGATCCGGCAGGCGCCGCCCCATGGCTGGCGAATGGGCGCGGAGACACGGCAGCCGCGCACCTGTATTGGCCGCTCGGCTACGGTTTCATATGACTGTTTCAAGGCGCGATCCTTTTTCGGGCATCAGAAGGGATGCAGACCCTCGCAGCTTAGGAAAAAGGAATGTCGGGTAGGTTACAGCCAATATGGAGATATTTACCGGCCATTACGGAACGGCGGGCGCCCCGAAACGCCCGAAGCCCCGTCTATTCGAGCGTGCGGACCCGGTCGATGGCCTGTTCGATCCGCTCGACCGCAACGACCTGTAAGCCTTCTATCGGCTGCTTTGGCGCATTGGCCTTGGGAATCACCGCGACGGAAAAGCCCAGTTTGGCGGCTTCCTTCAAACGTTCCTGACCGCGCGGCGACGGCCGGATTTCGCCGGCGAGGCCCACTTCTCCGAACACCACCAGGCCCTTGGGCAGCGGCTTGTTGCGCATGGACGAATGGATCGCGAGCAGCACGGCCAAGTCGGCAGCGGGCTCGGTAATCTTCACCCCACCCACGGCGTTCAGGAACACGTCCTGATCGAAACAGGCGATGCCGGCGTGACGATGCAGCACCGCCAGCAGCATCGCGAGCCGGTTCTGTTCCAGACCGACCGCGAGGCGCCGCGGATTCGGCGCGTTGGCGGCGTCCACGAGCGCCTGCACTTCGACCAGCAGCGGCCGCGTGCCCTCCTGCGTCACCAGCACGCAGGAACCCGGCACCGACTGCTCGTGCTGCGACAGAAACAGCGCCGACGGATTGGCCACGCCGCGCAAGCCGCGCTCGGTCATGGCGAACACGCCGAGTTCGTTGACCGCGCCGAAGCGGTTCTTGATCGCGCGCACCAGACGGTACGACGAATGCGTGTCGCCCTCGAAGTACAACACCGTGTCGACGATGTGTTCGAGCACGCGCGGCCCCGCCAGCGCGCCTTCCTTGGTCACGTGGCCGACCATGATGATGGTGGTGCCCGACTGCTTGGCGATCCGTGTAAGCTGCGCGGCGCACTCGCGCACCTGGGCGACCGAGCCCGGCGCGGAAGTCAGCGCGTCGGAATAGACCGTCTGGATCGAGTCGATCACCGCGACATCGGGTCGCTGTTCGGCGATCGTCGCCTGGATTTTTTCCAGCTGGATTTCCGCCAGCAGTTGCAGCTCGCTCGCCTTCGAGCCCGGCTCCAGCAACGAAAGTCGTTGCGCGCGCAACGCAATCTGCGCAGCGGATTCTTCGCCGCTGATATAGAGCGCGCGTTTGTCGGCGGCGATTTCCGCGAGCGATTGCAGCAACAGCGTCGATTTGCCGATGCCCGGATCGCCGCCGATCAGCACCACGCCGCCCGGCACCAGACCGCCGCCCAGCACGCGGTCGAACTCGCTCACGCCGGTGGTGAAGCGCGGTATGTCGGACGCTTCGATATCGGCGAGACGGCGCACCGGCGCGCTCTTCGCGAGCGACTGGAAACGATGCGTGGAAGGCGCTTCCGCCACCGACTCGACCAGCGTGTTCCACGCATTGCACGAGGGGCACTGGCCGGCCCATTTCGGCGATTGCCCGCCGCATTCACTACAGATGTACACCGTCTTGGGTTTAGCCACGCGCTTGTTGCCTGAATTGCTGTTGTTTGGATTGACACATTGAGACGCTCGATGGGCGACCCGTTGGCCGCCGTGCCGCACTGCCCTTGGCCCCTTTAACCGCGCCCTTACTCCGCGCGCACCGGCACGCGCGGTGCCACGGCGCACATCAGCTCATAGCCGATGGTGCCGCAGGCCTGCGCGACGTCGTCGATCGGCAGCGCGTTGCCCCACAGTTCGACGCGCGAGCCGACGTTGGCGGTTGGAATCGGCGTCAGGTCCACGGTGAGCATGTCCATCGAGACGCGCCCGACGATCCGCGTGCGCACGCCCTCGACGATCACCGGCGTGCCTTCCGGCGCGACGCGCGGATAGCCGTCCGCGTAGCCGCACGCCACCACGCCGATGCGCATCGAGCCGCGCGCCTTGAACGACGAACCGTAGCCGACCGTATGGCCTTCGTTGAGCGTTTGCACGGCGATCAGTTCCGAGGCGAACGTCATGGCCGGTTGCAACCCCGTGCCTTCGATCGCCGCCGTCACGCCGGACGGCGACGCGCCGTACATGATGATGCCCGGACGCACCCAGTCGAAGTGCGTGGCAGGATGCCACAGCGTAGCCGCCGAATTGGCCAGGCTGCGCGCGCCGGCAATGCCCTGCGCGCCACGCTCGAACGCCTCCACCTGGTAGTCGACGCCGCGGTCGCCGTCGGCGTCCGAGAAATGGGTCATCAAGGTGATCTGGCCGACGCCTTGGGCAGCGCGCGCCCGCTCCCACGCGGCGCGGAATTTCTCCGGCGTATAGCCGAGGCGGTTCATGCCGGTGTTCATCTTCAACTGGATGTTGACCGGTTTTGACAGGCGCGCCATTTCGAGCATGCGCAACTGTTCGTCCGAATGAAGCGCGGTGGTCAGGCTGTAGCGGTCGATCACGTCGATATCGGTCGGGCGGAAAAAGCCTTCAAGCAGAAGAATGGGCCCGGCCCAGCCCAATTCACGCAACTTCACGGCTTCTTCCAGGTCCAGCAACCCGAAGCCGTCGGTTGCGCGCAGGCCCGGAAAAACACGTGCAAGGCCGTGCCCGTATGCATTGGCCTTGACGACGGCCCATATTTTGGATTTCGGCGCGTAACGCCGGGCGACGGCGAGATTATTGGCGAGGGCGGAGGTGTGAATCGTGGCTGAAAGGGGGCGCGGCATGGGATATTTTCGTAAAGACGCTTGCGAATCAGCGGCTTACCGGGCGTTTTCGGCGCTCGGCAGCCCGCTGGGCGGTGCGATCAAGGATTTTGCTAGTCCGAATCCAGCTATTTTCGTGATATAAAGCCGTGCGCACAACCCATTTCGAACGGCATAAGCCCGGACGCTCAACCAGCGGCCGGGGCGGACAGACCGCAGCGAGGACAGCATCGCATCAGATGAAAAAAGGTTTTTACACCATCATGGCCGCGCAGTTTTTTTCGTCGCTGGCCGACAATGCGCTTCTGATCGCCGCTATCGCACTGCTGAAAGATCTTCACGCCCCGAACTGGATGACGCCGCTGCTCAAGTTGTTCTTTGTGCTGTCGTATGTCGTACTTGCAGCCTTCGTGGGCGCCTTCGCCGACTCCCGTCCGAAAGGACGCGTGATGTTCGTCACCAACACCATCAAGGTGGTCGGCTGCATTACCATGCTGGTCGGCGCGCATCCGTTGATTGCGTACGGCATTGTGGGTTTCGGTGCGGCGGCCTATTCACCCGCCAAGTACGGCATTCTCACCGAGCTGCTGCCGCCTGACCGGCTGGTCGCCGCGAACGGCTGGATCGAAGGCACCACCGTCGGCTCGATCATTCTCGGCACCGTGCTCGGCGGAGCGCTGATCAGCCCGCACATCGCCGCGCCGATCCTGCGGCAGCACATTCCCACCGTCAACACACCCGCCGAGGCGGCGATGCTGGTCATCATGGCCATCTACGTCATTGCCGCGCTGTTCAATCTGCGTATTCCCGACACTGGTGCGCGCTATCCGAAACAGGAGCGCGGCCCGATCAAACTCGTCACCGATTTCGCCGACTGTTTTCTCGTGCTGTGGCGCGACAAGCTCGGCCAGATTTCGCTCGCCGTCACCACCCTGTTCTGGGGCGCCGGCGCGACGCTGCAATTCATCGTGCTGAAGTGGGCCGAGGTGTCGCTCAACATGTCGCTCTCCGAGGCGGCGATCCTGCAGGCGGTGGTCGCCGTGGGCGTGGCGGCCGGCGCGATTTTCGCGGCTTCGCGCGTGCCGTTGAAGAAGTCGCTTTCGGTGTTGCCGGTCGGCATCATGATGGGCATCGCCGTGATGCTGATGGCCTTCTACACGCGCGACCTGTTCCCCGCCCACTGGGGTCTCTATTTCGGCCGCATGCATGTGCCGGGCTATCTGATCGTCGCGTATATATTCCTGATGATCGTCGGCGGCCTGTCGGGCTTTTTCGTCGTGCCGATGAACGCGCTGCTGCAGCATCGCGGGCACGTGCTGCTGTCGGCGGGTCATTCGATCGCCGTGCAGAACTTCAACGAAAACCTGTCCGTGCTCGTCATGCTGTGCCTGTACGCCGTGCTCGTGTGGCTGGACGTGCCGGTCACGGCGGTGATCGTGCTGTTCGGCACGTTCGTCTGCGTGATGATGTGGTTCGTCATGCGGCGTCACCAGGCCAATCAGCGCGCATTCGACTCGGTCGCGCTGATCGGCGAAGTCAAGCACTGATCCGCGGCGGGTTTCCGCTCGCGTCGAAGCCCGCGCCTTCTTTCTTCCTCGCTTTGCCATGACTCAACCGATTCCCAATGTGCTGACCATCGCCGGTTCCGATTCCGGCGGCGGCGCCGGCATTCAGGCCGACCTGAAGGCTTTCTCGGCGCTCGGCGCCTATGGAGCGAGCGTCATCACCGCGCTCACCGCGCAGAACACGCGCGGCGTCACCGCGATTCACACGCCGGACCCCGGCTTCGTCACCGCGCAGCTCGACGCGGTGTTCGACGACATCCGCATCGACGCGGTGAAGATCGGCATGCTGGCGAACGCGCCGATCGCCCGCGCGGTGGCCGACGCGCTGCGCCGGCACAAGCCGAAGCACGTCGTGCTCGACACGGTGATGATTTCGAAGAGCAACCATGCGTTGCTGCTGCCGGACGCGGTCGCGGCGGTGCGCGACGAATTGCTGCCGCTCGCCGATCTGCTCACGCCCAACCTGCCGGAAGCCGCCGCACTGCTCGGCGTGCAAGCCGCAACCGACGAAGCCGGCATGGTCGAGCAAGGCGAAGCGCTGCGTGCGCTCGGCGCCCGCGCGGTGCTGATGAAAGGCGGCCATCTGAGCGCGGCGGACAGTCCGGACTGGCTGGTGCAGGAGAGCGGCGCGCTGCGTCTGGGCGGCCCGCGTGTGCCGGTGAAAAATACGCACGGGACGGGCTGCACGCTGTCGTCGGCGATCGCGGCGCTGATTCCGCAACGTAGCGATCTGGCGAGCGCCGTCGCCGATGCGAAGCAGTATCTGACCGGCGCGCTGCAAGCGAGCGATCGGCTCGACGTCGGTAGCGGCGTCGGGCCGGTGCATCATTTCTATCGGTGGTGGTGAGGGGCGTCGGGGCTGACGGGCTGGGTCGGCCGTCTTATGCAGCGTTTTTTTAACCGCTGCTACTGCTGCGCGTAGTTCCGGGCCTGCTCCGGCCACTCGTCCGGCACGATAAAGCCGCGCGAGCGCTCGATCAGGTTGCCCGCGCTGTCCTCGGCGAACGCGGCGACCATCGCCGGGCCGGGCTGATGCGACGTTTGGCCGGCGAGCGTTGGCGCATCGACGAAACTCAAGCCCGCGCTTTGCGCCTCATCGGCTGAATGCCGCTGCGGCGCGAGCCATTCCAGCCGCGGCAGGGTGCGCCACTTCTGCGTAGCAGCGGCCGCGAACGCCAGCCAGTCGCTGCGCGTGACCCACCAGCCACGGCCATGCGCCGGATCGAGTTCGACAGGATCGGACGGCGTTTCGCCGTGCCGGTAAAACAGCCAGCCTTTGATGAACATCTGCGGCGTCCACGGCCCCGGATAGCCGACCGAGGCAAACTCCTCACGTGCGCTCAACGGCAGTTGATGAGCCAGCACATGGGCAAGCTTGAGGTCGAAACGGTCTTTCAGGTTCGGGCCGACGTAGTTGGATAACTGAGCGAGTGACGACGTGGGTGACGGCGTGGATGGCGACCCGGATGACTGAGCGGACAACGGCGCAATCGACTGCCCCCGCTCTTCGCCTGCATGCAGATAGCACTTGACGGCCAGTTCCCAATGCAGCCGCGCGCCCCGCTGCGTCTGGACCAGAAAATCGCATTCGCCGAGCGTGACGCCCGCACGCCGCAACGGCACGCCCGCGGCCACCAGCCGCGCCGCCGGTCCGTGCTGGAGGAACCAGCCGAGCAGCCGTTCGGCGTAGCGGCCGAGTCGCGTGATGCGCGTCGCCGCGAGGTCGTGATGCAGGGGCTCGGGTGCGGCGTCGAGCGCGCGCAGCCAGTCGACGGTCGCCTGCGCTTCCTGCTGCGTCTCAAAGGGATTCGCCAGCACGCCCACCGGTGGTTGCGGGCGCAACAAATCGGCACTCAGCAGCAACCATGCGAGAGCGCGCACGGAAGGATCATGCAAGCTGTCGAGCAGCGTGGCGCGGCTCGCGGCATCGATGCCGGGCGCGCCGGACGAACCGGCCGCCGCGCCCCCGGCAGTCATCACTTCGACGCGTTCGACGGCGCACCGCACGCCGCACGCCACGTGTCGCGCGCGAGGCACAGATCGGCCCAGGCTTTCGCCTTGTCGGGCAGGCTGCGCAGCAGATACGCCGGGTGGTACGTCACGATCACGGGCACCCCTTCGTATTCGTGCACGCGGCCTCGCAGCGACGAAATGCTCGCGTCGGTTTTCAGCAGGCTTTGCGCCGCAAAGCGGCCCAGCGCGACGATCAGCTTCGGCTTGACCAGCGCCACCTGACGTTGCAGATACGGCTCGCAACGCGCGACTTCGTCCGGTTCGGGATTGCGGTTGCCGGGCGGCCGGCATTTGATCACGTTCGCGATATAGACGTTGGTGTCGCGCGCGAGCGTCAGCGAACGCAGCATGTTGTCGAGCAGCTTGCCGGCCTGGCCGACGAACGGCTCGCCCAGACGGTCTTCGTTCTCACCCGGCGCTTCGCCGATCAGCATCCAGTCGGCACCGCGATCGCCGACGCCGAACACCGTGCTCCTGCGCTTCTCGCACAGACGGCACAGCCGGCAGGCGGCGACGCGCTCGCTCAGCGCGTCCCAGTCGAGGGTGTGGATTGCTGGGGCTGGGGGGGCTGCGTCGGGTGCGTCTGCCGGCGCGTGGGTCGGCAGGTCGTCGAACCATGCGAAATCGTCTTCCGGTGGGGCGTCGAATGCCGGCGGCTCGGGTGTTCGGGATGGTTGCTGCGGTTGCTTGGGCTGACGCGTTTCGGCGGGCGTTTGTGCCCGGCCTGGCTCCGCCTGCGCCGCATCCTGTGCAGGCAGCGCGTG
Source organism: Paraburkholderia sp. USG1 (assembly GCF_031570135.1). Classification (NCBI taxonomy): domain Bacteria; kingdom Pseudomonadati; phylum Pseudomonadota; class Betaproteobacteria; order Burkholderiales; family Burkholderiaceae; genus Paraburkholderia; species Paraburkholderia sp. USG1. The sequence continues at coordinate 181,418 of NZ_JAMWXW010000014.1, forward strand.
GCGTTCGCTCTGTGCCGGCGCGGCATCGGCCCGTCGTGCATCGCCTGCTCGCAGCGCGGGCGGCGCAGTTTCCTGCGTGCGCACTGCCGCCGACGCACTCTCCCGCGAGCGCGCGGCGGGCGGCGCAGTTTCCTCTGCAAGCGCAGAGGCCGGCGTGGCTTCCTGCGAGTGCGCGCGCGCGGCGGGCGGCAACCCGCGCACATCGTCACGGCTCGTACCCTGGCCGGCCGTGTCGCCAACGCCCTGCGCGGCTCCGGCTCCGCCTTCGGCCTGTGCTTCAGCAGCCGCTTGCGAGGCCGCCGCCAACCCGCGACGCACCCACAGCGGCGCGAGTCCGAACTCTTCCAGTACCAATTCATGCAGCGCCATCTGCGCCCTCCGTGGCAAACGAGAAACGCATGACGATGGCGTCCTCCCGGCTGCGATGTCGCGCCGGATAATAGTTTTTGCGCCGGCCGATCGACGTAAAGCCGAAGCGCTCATACAACCGGATCGCCCGATGATTCGACGGCCGCACTTCCAGCAACAGGCCCTCGAGTTTTTCGGCGCGGGTAATGCGCACCGCTTCGCGCAGCAGCGCGAGCCCGGCACCGGCGCCTTGCGCAGCCGGCGTCACGCACAGATTGAGCAGATGCATTTCGTCGACGACCGGCATCAACACGCAATAGCCGATCAGCGTGCCCGTGACATGGCGAAGGCAGACGCCGAAGTAACCGTTGCGCAGCGAGTCGCCGAAATTGCCTCGGCTCCAGGGAAACTCGTAGGCGATCTTTTCGATGGCGGCGACTTCGTCCAGATCGCCTTCGGTCATCGGCGACATGTACCGGTCCGCGAGCAACACGCCACTCATTGCCGGCCCTCGCCGTGAGGGACATCGTGCGCGATTCTGGCGGCTTTTTCGGCTTTTTCGGCTTTCTCTGCGACGCGCTCGGCTGTGGTCTGGGCGACCTTGTCGCGCACGTACTCCGGCGCGGCCTGATCGGCGGGTACCGTGCGGCCGGCGCGAAACGCGCGCAGCGCGGCGTGGGCGAGCGGCACGGCGTGCGGCAACGCTTCGCCATCGACGCTGTGCGCCGCGGCGAGCGCGGGCAGTCGCGCGCCGAAGGCCGCGGCGGCGTTGCCCGCCAGCGTGAACGGAACGCCGGGCAACACGAGCCCGTCCGGCGCATCGAGCGAAGCCCGCTGGACGGTGCGCCATTCGCTTTGCGCTTCGTCCCAGGCGTAGTCGGCCCAATAAACTTCGTCCATGCGGGCGTCGAGCGCGGCAAGCACGCGCGCGGCCGACGGATCGCGCATACGCGCGCTTTCGGCACACGCGAGCAGCGTGCTGATCGGTACGACCGGCAGGTTCAGGCCGAATGCGAGGCCTTGGGCGACGCCGGTCGCCGTACGCAGGCCAGTGAACGAGCCGGGACCGGAGCCGAACGAGATAGCGTCGCAGTCCGCCAGTTTCAGGCCGGCTTCGTCGAACAGTTCGCGAATGGCGGGAAGCAGACGCGTGCTGGACACCGCGCCAGTTTGCTCGTGGCGCACCCAGACGCGCGGTTCGGTGCGTAGCGGCCCGGAGGCGGCAGGCGCGGCGCCAGTTGCATGGCCAGCGGCCGACAGCAGTGCCACCGAGCAGAATTCGGTTGAAGTATCGAGGGCGAGGAGCACAGTTTCAGTCATGGACCGTATTGTAATCGGCACTGCGCGCGCGAATGTGGTTTGGCTTGCGGCGTGGATGGTTTGCATGGTTTGGCTTGCGCCTCTAGATAGTCCGGATTTTCCCCTCGGGTGATCCGGCTCCGCGCCAAGCCCTGCAGCCGGTGTTTGGAATAAGCCCTCAGCCCCGCGGCGGCATGCAGTTGTTATGATCGTCAGCCGACCTCAACCCCGACCCCGCCCAGCGGGCAAACCAAAATGACCGACATCAATACCCAGTTCGCCCAGGCTCAGGAAGATGTGAAACAACTGCCGGAACGCCCGGGCAATCTCACGCTGCTGCGTCTGTACGCCCTCTTCAAGCAGGCTAGCGAAGGCGATGTTCAGGGCGACAAGCCGGGTTTCACCGACATCGTCGGCAAATACAAGTACGACGCGTGGGCCGCGCTCAAAGGCACCGCGCAGGACGCCGCGAAGCAGCAATACGTCGACCTGGTCGAATCGCTAAAGAGCGGCGCGTCGGCCTGAAGCGGCTCCGAAGCGGTAACTGGCGGCCCGATCGGCGATCGGACCGCCCTTCAGCCGGCCGCCGTTGCAATTTTTCTGCCAGGAAACTTCCTAACAGTGGCGCGGTGCAGCAAAACCCTATACAATGCTGCCTGCGCTTCACTGCTTTGCCCGGCTTTCTCCTAGCGGCCTTTGCGGCGCAGCGCCTCGTAGCGTTTAGCTCCAATCCAGTTTAGAACCTGTCCCCTCCTGCCTAGCCCCCTACGGGCGATCATGTCCCAGGCTGGCGGCACGCCGTGTTGGCATGTCGCATCCGATACAGCTTCTAACGAAAAGCTCGCCTTCATTGTCGCGAGCTGCCCCCGTTTTTCGATTTGCTCGCTGCTTCTTTGCTCGCTGAATCCGACGACTTGGGTATGCCGATTGGCGCCGACGTTTTAATTCCGTGTGTACCAAGGATTTACCAAGGATTCTCATGACTTCGAGCAATACCCCCAGCAGCCCGTTGAACGCCATCGCCGACCAGGCACTCGGTCTCGCAAGCAGTGACGCAGCACCCGCCCAAGCCGCAGCCGTCGCTGCCGCTCCGGAAGCCGTCGTCGCCGAAGCCGCGGCACCGGCCGGCCCGTCGTTCGCGTCGCTCGGTCTGTCCGCGGACGTCGTCTCCGCGCTGACCGCCGCTGGCTATCAGAACCCCACGCCGGTTCAGCAACGCGCGATTCCCGCCGGTATCGCCGGCCGCGACCTGATGGTCTCGAGCCCGACCGGTTCGGGCAAGACCGCCGCTTTCATGCTGCCCGCCATCGAGCGTTTCTCGCAACTGCAAAAGGCGCAAGCCGGCCAGCCGCGTGAGCCGCGCCCGGCCGACGGCGCCCGCACGCGCCGTCCGCAGCCGGTTGCCCGTCCGACCATGCTGGTTCTGACGCCGACCCGCGAACTCGCCATGCAGGTCACCACCGCCGCCGCCACCTACGGCAAGCACCTGAAGCGTCTGCGCACCGTCAGCATTCTCGGCGGCGTCGCGTACGGCCAGCAATTGATGCTGCTCGCGAAGAACCCGGAAATCCTGGTTGCCACGCCGGGCCGTCTGATCGACCACCTGGAACGCGGCCGCATCGATCTGTCGCAACTGCAGATCCTCGTGCTCGACGAAGCCGACCGCATGCTCGACATGGGCTTTATCGAAGACATCGAAACGATCGTTGCCGCTACGCCGGCTACGCGTCAAACCATGCTGTTCTCGGCCACGCTCGACGGCAAGATCACTTCGCTGACCGGTCGTCTGCTGAAGGATCCGGAGCGTATCGAGATCGTTCAGCGTCTGGAACAGCGCACCAATATCGCGCAAACCGTCCATTACGTCGACGACCGCGATCACAAGGATCGTCTGCTCGACCATCTGCTGCGTGACGAAGGCCTCGACCAGGCAATCGTCTTCACGGCAACCAAGATGGACGCCGACCAGTTGGCCGGCCGTTTGGCCGACGCCGGTTTCGAATCGGCCGCCTTGCATGGCGATTTGCCGCAGGGCGCGCGTAACCGCACGATCCGCGCGCTGCGCGAGCGCCGCGTGCGCGTGCTGGTGGCGACGGACGTCGCCGCTCGCGGCATCGACATCCCCGGCATCACGCACGTGTTCAACTACGACCTGCCGAAGTTCGCCGAAGACTACGTGCACCGCATCGGCCGTACCGGTCGTGCCGGCCGCTCGGGTATCGCGGTGAGCCTCGTGCATCACGCGGAACAGGGCGCGTTGAAGCGCATCGAGCGCTTCGTGCGCGCCCCGCTGGCGGTCAATGTGGTCGAAGGCTTCGAGCCGCGCAAGTCGGCTCCGTCGGGTAACGGCCGTCCTGGCTTTGGCGGCCGCGGCCGTCCGGGCGGTGGCAACGGCGGTGGCCGTCGCTTCGGTAGCGGCTCGGGCAAGCCGGCCGGCAACGGCGGCGCTTCGCGCAGCGGCAGCGGCAACGGCGGCGGCTGGGCCGGCAAGTCGGCCGGCGGCGGTTCGCGTGAAGGCGGCTTCGGCGGCGGTTCGCGCGATGGCGGCTACGGCGCTCGCCGTAGCGACGGCCCGCGTACGGCGCGTCGCGGCAGCTAAGTACTGGACTGTGGGCGCACGCTGCTTCAGGCTTTCGGGCCGTTGCAGTGCCCAGCAAGTACTCAGTGGGCTTGAAACATTACCCGAACAGCTTCGCGCTGTTCGTCGGCAGGAAGAAACCGGTGCTTACGCGCCGGTTTTTTTTCGCCGGTCGCCCTGACAAATTTCACGATGTGGAAAATTTTTTTGCGTCGTAAAAAATCGTGCTGCACGGCACAAGACGACCTATTGCAAGATGGGAAAAGTCGTTTCTTGATGTGAAACGCACACTATAAGTCACTGATTATAAATAAGAATAAATATTCAAAAAACATCTCTTAGCGACTGTTGTGTGCCCCTCGATTTGCCTAGACTCTTATATAAGACTTCACGAAACGGAACACCCAATCAGGCCGACCGCGTCGACGAAGACCGCAAGTTTGCATGGAACCAGAGTGAGCGTTGAAGCGCCCACTCTGGTCGACAGAGTTACTTATTCATTACAGGCAACCAAGGAGCAAATCATGTCCCGTCAAGAACAAGCCAAACAACTTCAGCAGCAATGGGAAACGGATCCGCGCTGGAAAGGCGTGAAGCGCAGCTACACGGCGGAAGACGTGATCCGCCTGCGCGGTTCGGTGCAGGTCGAGCACACGCTCGCCAAGCGCGGTGCGCAAAAGCTGTGGGAAAGCGTGAACAACGAGCCGTTCGTCAACTCGCTTGGCGCGCTGACCGGCAATCAGGCCATGCAACAGGTCAAGGCCGGTCTCAAGGCGATCTATCTGTCGGGCTGGCAAGTCGCCGGCGACGCGAACGTGGCGGGTGAAATGTACCCGGACCAGTCGCTGTATCCGGCGAACTCGGTGCCGCTCGTCGTGAAGCGCATCAACAACACGCTGACGCGCGCTGACCAGATTCAGTGGTCGGAAGGCAAGAACCCGGGCGACGAAGGCTATATCGACTACTTCGCGCCGATCGTGGCGGACGCGGAAGCCGGCTTCGGCGGCGTGCTGAACGCGTTCGAACTGATGAAGGCGATGATCGAAGCGGGCGCTGCCGGCGTGCACTTCGAAGACCAGCTCGCTTCGGTGAAGAAGTGCGGCCACATGGGCGGCAAGGTGCTCGTGCCGACTCGCGAAAACATCGCCAAGCTGACCGCCGCGCGTCTGGCCGCCGACGTCTCGGGCGTGCCGACCGTGCTGCTGGCTCGTACCGATGCGGAAGCCGCCGACCTGATCACCTCGGACATCGACGAAAACGACAAGCCGTTCCTGACCGGCGAGCGCACGGTGGAAGGCTTCTACCGCACGAAGCCGGGTCTCGAACAGGCGATCTCGCGTGGCCTCGCCTACGCGCCGTACGCCGACATGATCTGGTGCGAAACCGGCAAGCCGGACCTCGAGTTCGCGAAGAAATTCGCCGACGCGATCCACAAGGAATATCCGGATCAACTGCTGTCGTACAACTGCTCGCCGTCGTTCAACTGGAAGAAGAATCTCGACGATGCAACGATCGCCAAGTTCCAGCGCGAACTCGGTGCGATGGGCTACAAGTTCCAGTTCATCACGCTGGCAGGCTTCCACGCGCTGAACTACTCGATGTTCAACCTCGCGCACGGTTATGCCCGCAACCAGATGACCGCCTTCGTCGAAATGCAGCAGGCTGAATTCGCTGCGGCCGAAAAGGGCTTCACCGCGGTCAAGCACCAGCGCGAAGTCGGCACCGGCTACTTCGACGCCGTGACGCAAACGGTCGAACGCGAAGCATCGACGACCGCACTGCACGGCTCGACGGAAGACGAACAGTTCTTCGACAAGCGGGTCGCGTAAGCAACCCCGCGGTCTGAACGAAGCAACAAAGGGCAACAAGGCAGACAGACGGACCAGCAGCCTTCGTCAGAAAGGCGCCGTCACAGGGAGGAGCAAGCCGTCGGCGCATGAGTCGATCAGCGCCGACGGCTGGAATCTGGGAGAGACAGCAGCAGAGACAAAGCCAGCGCAACGAATTGTGCGGCGAACACGGCGCGCGCCGGCCTCACCGCCGGCGCGTTTTCTTATCGGCTCCAATTTTGTCGGCTTCAATTCAGCGATACACGATCACTGGAATCTTCGTATGCGTGAGCACCCGCTGCGTTTCGCTGCCGATCAGCAGGCTGCCCAGACCGCGGCGCCCGTGCGACGCCATGAAGATCACGTCGCAGCCACCCTGCTCCGCCGCTTCGATAATGCCGAGATACGGCGCCGGGTGCACGCTGGTCCGGCTATGGACCGGAACGCCGACACGGCGCGCCGCCGTTTCCACTTCACGCAGATGCACACGCGCTTCGCGTTCGCTGCGCAGCAGGAATTCGGAGGGCGGCTCGACCACCACGTCGGAGAACGGCGAGTACGGGTATTGCGGCAGACATGCATAAGCGGTCACGCGCGCGTTGACGGCTTGCGCGAGATCGATGGCGCCGTCGATTGCTTTGCGTGACAGGTCTGAACCGTCGGTCGGAACCAGAATGTGCCTGAACATGATGTCCTCCGTCGCCGGCTGCGCGCAGCGCGGCGTCAGCGTCCAACGAGGCTCGGCGTACAAGCCGCTTCAATCGATTGTAGGTCGCGGAATCGGGCCTATGGATCTGCCGAGGGTCTGTCCGCATATCGGAAACCCCTCGTTCGCGGCGGCGCGATCGCCGGGCAAGGTCGCGCGGCGCCGGCCGACGTCAGCCCCAGTAGCCGGGATGTCCATAGGTATGCTTGAGAAAGTCCAGAAACAGTCTCACTCGCAGCGGCAGATGGCGACGCTGCGGAAACACCGCATGAATGCCGATGGGAGGCGCGGCGAATTCGTCGAGCACGCTGACGAGCCGCCCGGCCGCGATGTCCGTACCGACCTCCCACCACGAGCGCCACGCGAGACCGTAGCCTTCGAGGCACCAGTCGTGCAGCACCGCGCCGTCCGAGCATTCCATCGTGCCGGACACCTTGATCGAGACCACCTTGTCGTCCTGCTGGAACATCCAGCCGCGCTGCTGGTTGGCGCTCGCGCCGAGCGCGAGACAGTTGTGATGCGCAAGGTCGGCGAGACTGTGCGGCGCGGCGCGCCGGCTCAGATACGTCGGCGACGCGACGCAGACCCGGCGGTTCTCGCCGAGCTTGAGCGACACCAGCGACGAATCCGGCAATTCGCCGAGACGCACGGCGCAGTCGAAACCCTCGTTGACCAGATCGACGAGCCGGTCGGACAGGTCGAGCGTGATCGACACGTCCGGATGCGCGACCGTGAACGCCGGCACCAGCGGCGCAACGTGCCGCCGTCCGAAGCCCGCGGGCGCGGAGAGCCGCAGATGGCCGCTCGCCTTGACGCCGCCCGCCGACACGCTGGCTTCCGCGTTCTGCATCTCGTGAATGATGCGCTGGCAGTCCTCGAGAAAGGCCGAGCCTTCGAAGGTCAGTGTGAGCTTGCGTGTGGTGCGCACCAGCAATTTGACGCCGAGACGCTCTTCGAGCGCGTCGATGCGTCGCCCGATGATGGCCGGCGCCACGCCTTCGGCCGAGGCCGCAGCGGACAGGCTGCCTTTGGCTGCGACGGTCACGAAAGTCTCGATCTGCTTGAAACGGTCCATAAGCGATTGGAGCCGCGCCGTCCCAAGGCAAATGACCTTGAAAGACCGCGCGGGAAGGTGGATGGTGCGCGTCAGATTAGGTGCATGAAAGTAAAAGATCAAGTGATGTTTAGCCTCTTTTTTAGCATGAAGCATCACTAATACAATCCGTCCTGACCTCTGACAGGAGTGCACGGCAATGTCGGCCACAACGACACTCTCCCCCAAAGCAGTGATTTTCGACGCGTACGGCACGCTCTTCGACGTGCATTCGGTGATCGCTGCCGCGGAGCAGCTATTCCCCGGCAACGGTGACGCGCTCTCGCAGTTGTGGCGGCAGAAACAGATCGAATACACGCAGTTGCGCACGCTCGCCGCTCCGGTGGGCACACCCGGCGCGCACTACCGGCCGTTCTGGGACATCACGCTCGACGCGTTGCGCTTCGCCGCGAAAAAACTTCAACTCACGCTAGGCCGCAGCGCCGAAAAACGTCTGATGGACGAATATGCGTGCCTGTCCGCCTTCCCCGACGCCGTGCCCGCACTGCGCCTGTTGCACGACGTGTCCTCCACGGCAGCGGCGCCCGCAAGCGGCGAATCCACCTCGCGCCTGCGCCTCGCGATTCTCTCGAACGGCAATCCGCAAATGCTCGACATCGCCGTGAAGAGCGCCGGCATGACGGGCCTGTTCGACCACGTGTTATCCGTCGACGCCGTGCGCGCCTACAAACCCTCACCCGCCGCTTATGCACTCGGCACCCAAGCCTTCGGCGTGGAACCGCGCGAGATCGTCTTCGTGTCGTCGAATGGCTGGGACGTGGCGGGCGCGACGTGGTTCGGCTTCACCACTTTCTGGCTCAACCGGCAAAACGCACCAGCCGAAGAACTGGGCGTCACGCCGCACGGCGCGGGCGCAGGCATGACCGATCTGCCCGCTTTTCTGAAAACCCTGGCATCGCCCGGCCGCAGCAGCGGCGCCGGCGGCGGCCGCCCACGCCACAGCCCTGGCGCGTGACGGCTACCACTGGACTGCGCGACGTGCATCACCCGCATTTCAACATTTGTATCTTTGCAATCTGACCGACCAAGGAGAAAACATGGCGAACCCGCAGTCATCGCATGCATCGTTGCAGTTGCCGCAAGGCATGGAAATCACGGCTGAAATCAAGCCGGGCTATGACACGATTCTCACGCGCGAAGCGCTCGAACTTGTCGCCGCGCTGCACCGCACTTTCGAACCGCGCCGTCAGCAGTTGTTGCAGGCACGCGCGGAACGCACGAAGCGCCTCGACGCCGGCGAGCGTCCCGACTTCCTCGCCGAAACGAAAAGCGTGCGTGAAGGCGACTGGAAAATCGCACCGCTGCCGCAGGACTTGCAGTGCCGTCGCGTGGAAATCACCGGACCGGTCGAGCGCAAGATGATCATCAACGCGCTGAATTCGGGCGCGGATTCGTACATGACCGACTTCGAAGATTCGAATGCGCCGAGCTGGGATAACCAGATCACCGGCCATATCAATCTGAAGGACTCAGTGCGCCGCACGATTTCGCTGGAACAGAACGGCAAGTCGTACACGCTGAACGACAAGATCGCCACGCTGATCGTGCGTCCGCGCGGCTGGCATCTGGACGAGAAGCACGTGAAGGTGGACGGCAAGCGTGTGTCGGGCGGCATCTTCGACTTCGCGCTCTTCATGGTGCACAACGCGAAGGAACTGGTCGCGCGCGGCTCGGGCCCGTACTTCTATCTGCCGAAGATGGAAAGCCATCTCGAAGCGCGCCTGTGGAACGACATCTTCGTGGCCGCGCAGGAAGCGGTCGGCGTGCCGCGCGGCACGATTCGCGCGACGGTGCTGATCGAAACGATCCTCGCCGCGTTCGAGATGGACGAGATCCTGTACGAACTGCGCGAACACAGCTCGGGCCTGAACGCCGGCCGCTGGGATTACATCTTCTCGGCGATCAAGAAGTTCAAGTCCGACCGCGACTTCTGTCTGGCCGACCGCTCGCAGATCACCATGACCTCGCCGTTCATGCGGGCCTACGCGCTGCTGTTGCTGAAGACCTGCCATCGCCGCAGTGCGCCGGCGATCGGCGGCATGAGCGCGCTGATTCCGATCAAGAACGATCCGGCCGCGAACGACAAGGCAATGACCGGCGTGCGCTCGGACAAGGCGCGCGACGCCGGCGACGGCTACGACGGCGGTTGGGTCGCCCACCCGGGCCTCGTGCCGATCGCAATGGAAGAGTTCGTCAAGGTGCTCGGCGACAAGCCGAACCAGATCGGCAAGCAACGCGACGACGTGCTCGTCACGGCAACCGACCTGCTGGACTTCCGTCCTGAAACGCCGATCACCGAGAACGGTCTGCGCAACAACATCAACGTCGGCATTCATTACCTGGGAGCGTGGCTCACGGGCAACGGCTGCGTGCCGATCCACAACCTGATGGAAGATGCCGCCACCGCGGAAATCTCGCGCTCGCAGGTGTGGCAATGGATTCGCTCGCCGAAGGGCAAGCTCGATGACGGCCGCAAGGTCACGGCCGAGCTGGTGCGCGCGTTGTCGGTGCAGGAACTCGACAAGGTGAAGCAGGCCGTGGGCGGCGATACGAAACCGTATGAGCGCGCCGCGCAGATCTTCGAGGCAATGTCGACGTCGGAGCAGTTCACCGACTTCCTGACGTTGCCGCTGTACGAGGAGATCTGAGGCCGGCGTCGGACCTCGAGCGCCTTGGTGGCATCAGGTGCAGGAGTGACGGACGACGCAGTAGCAAGTCCGCTTTCGCGTGTCATTTCGCGTGCTTATTCGTGCAGCGCACGCGGCGCGAAAGCGGCTTGAGTCGCAAGGCTGACCGACCGGGCGGCCCGACAGGCGCATGCCTGCCGGGCCGTTTTTTATGCACGCGTGACGCGTTCAGTCAGCGCGAGCTGCGATGCTCGACCCAGTCGCCCGATCTGATTTCCGGCAAGCCCTTCACCGCATTCGGCGCAACGGGATAAAAGCGGCAGTTCACGACATTGCCGTCGACTTTCACCATCACCTCGCGCGCGAGGAAACGATCCTCGACGCCTGGATAAACCGCCTCGATTTCGTCGAGCACCGCGACCAGTTCGTCGTCGATCTCATAGACGTCGCCGATCACATCGACACCGGCTTCGTCGACGACGAGACCCGGGTACGAGCCGAAATCGAACAGGTGGCCGCGCACCGTGGCCGTGCCCAGCAGATTGGGCGCGGCGATCTCGTTGCGCGCCGCCGCTTCGCTGATGTCGTTCACTTCACCGGCGCGCAATGTGCCGTATACAAAGACGGTCTGCATCGTCGTTTGCTCTCCTTGAAGGGGGTTCGGGTGACTTGTGCTTCTGTTCGAATCTGCGTCCTGGCTGCGGTCGAGCTCAGCTCTGTTCACTTCAATGCCGCGCTCGCCACGAGCACGCCGTCGCTATCCACGTAGATCCATTCACCGGGACGCACTAGCGCGCCGGGCAACTGCACCGCCACGCCGCGCTCGCCGGTGCCGAGTTTCTGGCCGCGCCGCGGGCAGGTTGCCAAAGCTGCAATGCCGACGTTCACTTCATTGAGCTCCAGCGTGTCGCGCACACAGCCGTTCAGGACGATGCCCGCCCAACCGTTCTGTTGCGCAATCTGTGCAAGGTTGCCGCCCACCAGCGCGCAGCGCAGGCTGCCGCCGCCATCGACCACCAGCACACGGCCCGCGCCCTTCTCTTCGAGCGTGGCGCGCACGAGTGCGTTGTCTTCGAATACCTTCAGCGTCACCGCTTCGCCGCTGAAACACTCGGCACGGCTGAACAGGTGAAAAACGGGATCGAGCACGCGCAACGTGCCGAGCGCCAGTTGGTCCTCGTGCGCGTCGCACAAGTCCGCGGTTGCAAAGCTCATGGAGTTCTCCTCGGGTCTGGGCATCGACACATTATGCAACGCCGGGTGCCACGCAACACCTACAATGAGAAGCCCGCGGCGGTTTGCCGTAGCGGGTTTTGCATGGCGGAGCCTTGAGACTACTTTCCGGGTCCGCTCTTCTCGCGTTCCGTTATCGGGATCGATCTTCACCATGACTTCGTCCGTCGACTCAGACCTGTCGAGCTTCGTACGCTTCGCCGACACTCCTCCCGAGTTCCAGCCGACCGATGCGCATCCCATCCGCGTGCGTTCCCGGCAGATGCCCTCGGGCTGGCGCATTGCGCGTCACACGCATGCGTGGGCGCAGGTGGCCTATGCGTCGCGCGGCGTGCTGCGAGTGGCGACGACCGGCACGACGTGGATGGTGCCGCCGTCGCGCGCAATCTGGGTACCGCCGCACGTGACGCACGAAGTGGTCGCTGTCGAAGACGCGTTCCTGCGCACGCTGTACATCACCGAAAGTACCGTGCCGGCCGGGCTCGACACGCCGCGCGTGGTCGAAGTCTCGGATCTGCTGCGTGAAGTGATCGCCGCGCTCGACACACCCGGCATCTCGGCCACGCGCGAGCAGTTGCTCGGCGCGCTCGCACTCGACGAATTGACACGATCCGAGCCACTGCCGCTCTCGGTGCCAATGCCCAACGAAAAGCGCCTGCGCGCGCTGTGCGAAGCGGTCATCGCGGACCCGACGCATGGCGAGTCGCTCGAACAATGGGCGTCCAGCGTAGGCGCAAGCACGCGCACGATTGCGCGGCTGTTCCGTCAGGAGTTGGGCGTGAGTTTTTCGCAATGGCGCCAGCAGGCGATTCTGGCGCGCGCGATTCCGCTGTTGAGCCAGGGAAGGCCGCTCTCGCATGTCGCGCTGGAACTGGGCTATCAGAGTCAGAGCGCTTTCTCCGCGATGTTCCGGCGCGCGTTCGGCGAAAGTCCGCGCGCGTTCATCGAGCGTGGCTCCGAACATCGCGTGGAACATGGGGAGCGTGGCGACATGGAGACGGACAACGAGACGGCGGCGCAGGACCGCGCGGATGCCGAGGACGCCGAGGAGGATGCCGGGCGCTGAGCGTCCGCCTCAGACGCGTCGCGCCAGATGACGGATCGCGCCGAGTTGCGCCAGACGCGGCCCGGTCAGCTTATAGCCTTTGCGCTGATAGAGCCGTGCGGCGGGATTGTCGACGAACACACGCAACTGCAACTCGCGCAACCCACGCTCGCGCGCCCATTGATGCGAGACATCGAGCAGATACGTGCCGGCGCCGAGCCGGCGATGGCCTTCGGCAATCTGCACGTCGCGAATATGCAGCGAGTCGCCCTCTTGCGTGATGCGCAACACGCCGATCGGCGTGCCGTCCACCTCGAGAATGAAATTCTCCGACTCGCGCCAACTGCCGAGAAACAGATCGCCGCGCCAGACGAGATGGTGGCGGCGATAGTAACCGCCCATATTGTTGCGAGTCAGCGCCTCGGCGAACTCGAAATCGTCCATGCTGGCTTTGCGCAGATGAAACGGTAACGCAGCTTCGGTTGGATCGAACATGGCGGAGCGACGGAGATGAGTCGGATCAACGGTAAAACAGGCCGCGCGCGCTGGCAATGGCTGTTTGTCCCGAGCATACCCAGGCGCAATGGATAGCGAAATAAAAAAAGCCCACTTCTTTCGAAGTGGGCTTTCTCAAATCTGGCGGAGCGGACGGGACTCGAACCCGCGACCCCCGGCGTGACAGGCCGGTATTCTAACCAACTGAACTACCGCTCCAGATTTTTTGCGCCGCAGCTTATGAGGCTGGCTCATTTACCACTGCGTCACACTGCATCGCTCATACTTCCAACCGAACGACGCCAGATGCTCTGGCGTCCCCTAGGGGATTCGAACCCCTGTACTCACCGTGAAAGGGTGATGTCCTAGGCCTCTAGACGAAGGGGACAACGTACTGCTTATACCTTTAATGAAAAAGCCCGTTCAAGTTTGGATGAACGGGCTTTGTCTGGCGGAGTGGACGGGACTCGAACCCGCGACCCCCGGCGTGACAGGCCGGTATTCTAACCGACTGAACTACCACTCCAGTCTTTACACCCTAGCTTGCGAGCGTCGGTTATTTCTCTGCAAGCTGCGCCACTTTACTGCCCACCGAGTTGAACTCGGAACACTAAAGCGACGCTGATGTTTGGCGTCCCCTAGGGGATTCGAACCCCTGTACTCACCGTGAAAGGGTGATGTCCTAGGCCTCTAGACGAAGGGGACATAATCTTTTCAGATCTGTCTTTAACTCGCTGCCAACTTACGCTAACTTGTCAGTTATTTCGTTTCGTCAACTGCGAAGACCGCTATTTTAACTACGTTACAACTGTTTGTGAAGTCTTTTTTGCTACAAGCCCCAGACTTCGGGACGACTTCATTCTGCTCTGATGGTGGAGGTAAGCGGGATCGAACCGCTGACCTCTTGCATGCCATGCAAGCGCTCTCCCAGCTGAGCTATACCCCCTTGCAGAACAGAAACGAGATTTTAGAGGCCAATTTTCGCTTTGTAAATACCCTTTGAGCAATTGCATGCGACTTTTTTCGCAAGTCGCATGCAAACGCGCTCAGGCCAGCGCTTTTTCGATACGGCTCACCACGACATCACGCCCGAACAGCATCAGAACGCTATCGATCGACGGCGTGTGCGTGGTGCCCGCCACCAGCAGACGCACCGGCATGGCAAGCTGCGGCATCTTCAACTTGTGCGTGCCGAGCGTGCCCTTCAATGCCGCCGCGATTGCCTCCTTGGTCCACTCTACTGTCTTGAGCGCGGCGGCCAGATCGGCGAGCGCCGGACGCACCGCGTCGGTCACGTGCTGCGCGAGGGACTCGGCGTCCGGCGCCGGCGCACGATAGAACATCGCGGCATTCTCTGCGATTTCCTTTACCGTCGATGCGCGATCCTTCAGCAAGCCCACCACGGCTGTCAGATCGGCGCCCTGGGCAAGCGTGGCTTCGTCGATACCGAGCGCAGCGAAGAAGGGGCGCGCCAACTCCGCGAGGCGCGCGTTGTCGGCTTCCTTGATGTAGTGCGCATTCAGCCAGTTCAGCTTGTCGTGGTCGTATTGGGCCGGGGACTTGCCCAGATGCTCCAGATCGAACCACTCGACGAACTGTTCACGCGAGAAGATTTCCGCGTCGCCATGCGACCAGCCCAGACGCGCCAGATAGTTGACCACCGCCTCCGGCAGGTAACCGGCGTCGCGATAACCCATCACGCTCATCGCGCCGTGGCGCTTGCTCATCTTCTCGCCCTGCTCGTTCAGCACGGTCGGCAAGTGTGCGTAGACCGGCGGCTCGCCGCCGAGCGCGTGCAGAATGTTGATCTGCCGCGGCGTGTTGTTGACGTGATCGTCGCCGCGAATCACGTGCGTGATACGCATATCCAGATCGTCGACCACCACGCAGAAGTTGTAGGTCGGCGTGCCGTCCGGCCGCGCGATCACGAGGTCGTCGAGTTCCTCGTTCGAAATCTCGATGCGGCCCTTCACGGCGTCGTCCCATGCCACCACGCCGTTGAGCGGGTTACGGAAGCGCAGCACCGGCTGCACGCCCGCGGGCGGCTCCGGCAGCACCTTGCCCGGCTCCGGGCGCCACGTGCCGTCATAGCGCGGCTTTTCGCCGGCTTCGCGCTGGCGTTCGCGCAGCGCGTCCAGTTCTTCCGTCGACATGTAGCACGGGTACACCAGCCCCGCGTCCTGCATCTGCTTGAGCACTTCGCGGTAACGGTCCATGCGCTGCATCTGGTAGAACGGACCTTCGTCGAAATCGAGGCCGAGCCACGCCATGCCTTCGAGAATGGCGTCGACGGATTCAGTTGTGGAGCGCTCGACGTCGGTGTCCTCGATCCGCAGCACGAAGATCCCGTTCATCTTGCGCGCGAACGCCCACGGGTAAAGCGCGGAGCGAATGTTGCCGAGGTGGATGAAGCCGGTGGGACTCGGTGCGAAACGGGTGCGAACAGAGGTGGTCATTAGCGGTTACTCGGAAGACAGGCGCCGGCGCCTGGGTGGGACATAGCCCGTGAAGCAGCCCGTGAAGCGTGGCAGCGGACCGCGCCCGTGCGGCAGGCAGGCGCCGCGCATGGACACGAAGGAAATAAATGCGAGAGGCGAATTATACCTTCCGCAAGCGGGTTGCCTGCCCTCGTCCGAACGGCCAATGCGGCCCGCGTGCCGCGTCGCGCAGCGCCCGAGCGTTTCCTCTGCAACGTTTCATTACCGCGCCGCCGCGCGCACCTGGCTTTGATTTATGATGTGCGCGCGCTGCGGCCGGAGTTCAATCCACAGCGCCTTGGTATCGCCGCCGGCGATCCTGTCGTCTGACTATCTGCCTGATCGCGGCAAGGGTGACGCCGATTGCGTTGCCCGCGCCGTTGCTGGAGAACTCGTTGAAACCCTCATCGCCTCGCCTCGCCCGCCGCAACTTTTCATTGGCCGCCGCCTCCGCGGTGCTGGCCGCCTGCACCACCACCGGGGGCAAAACCGATAGCACGCCCGTTGCCGCCACGCCCACCACCAACACGCCACCACTCGACAAGCCACAGCGGCCGCTGCGCGTCGCGCTCGCGCTGGGCGGCGGCGCCGCGCGCGGCTTCGCGCACATCGGCGTGATCAAGGGGCTCGAGGCGCGCAATATCCAGATCGACCTGGTGGCCGGCACCAGTGCGGGTTCGGTGGTCGGTGCGTTGTACGCGTCGGGCATGAACGGCTTCGCGCTCAACAAGCTCGCCTTGAGCATGGACGAAGCATCGATCAGCGACTGGGCCATGCCGTTTCGCACGCGCGGCTTCCTGCAAGGCGTCGCGTTGCAGAACTACCTGAACACGACGCTCAACAACCGTCCGATCGAGAAAATGGCCAAGCCGCTCGGCGTGGTCGCGACCGACCTGAAAACCGGCCAGCCGATCCTGTTCCAGCGCGGCAATACCGGCGTCGCGGTGCGTGCGTCGTGCAGCGTGCCGTCGATTTTCGAGCCGGTGAAGATCGGCGGACACGAGTATGTGGACGGCGGGCTGGTGAGCCCGGTGCCGGCGTCGTTCGCACGCAAGATGGGCGCGGATTTCGTGATCGCCGTGGATATCTCGCAGCGCCCGGAAAGCGGCCTGACGGCCAGCTCGTTCGACGTGCTGATGCAAACCTTCACGATCATGGGCCAGACGATCAAGGCCTATGAACTCGACAAGTACGCCGACGTCGTGATCCGGCCGAATCTGGCCGCCATGAGCGGCAGCGATTTCTCCCAGCGCAACGCCGCGATTCTGGCCGGCGAAGAAGCGGTGGCGAAGATGATGCCGGAGTTGCAGCGCAAGCTGGCAGCGAGTCGCGTAGCGACGTAGCGGACCTGAAGCGCTCTGCGAAGCGGCTCGTTGGCCGCTCAAATGCAAAAAGCCTGCTTCGAACGAAGCAGGCTTTTTTACGCCGGAACCGCCGCGGAATGGGCCACAGACCGGGCCACACTATCCCTTACTGATTGCCGCCGATCGCCGCGTTCACGCGCTTGCGCAGATCCTGGCCGTCCTGATAGGACGTCTCGATCCGGCGCGCGCCGGTAAAGCGCTTTTCCCAGTAGCCGCTATCCATGTCGTCGACACGGATCGTGCTGCCCGTGGAAGGCGAATGCACGAACTTGTTGTCGCCGATATAGATGCCAACGTGCGAGAACGTGCGGCGCATGGTGTTGAAGAACACCAGATCGCCCGGCTTCAGGTCGCTCACGCGAACCTTCTCGCCGACGCGGCTCATTTCCTCGGCGCGGCGCGGCAGCGCCATACCGAGCGTGTCCTGGAACACGTAGCGCACGAAGCCGCTGCAATCGAGCCCGGAATCCGGTGTATTGCCGCCCCAGCGGTAGCGCACGCCGATCATGTTCAGCGCGCCGACCACCACGTCGCCCGCTTTTCCGGCCATGCCGGAAAGAAACGATTTGGCGCCGCTGTCGCTTTCCGGCGCGGTGGTTTGCGAATTGGAAGTGGGCAAAGAATTCGACCCGCTGAGGGTCGAATATGAGGCATTCTGATTGAAACTGCTTACTTCGTCGGCGAACGCGCCGGGAGTTGCTGCCATCAAGACGCCAATGAACATCCCGGCGACGACGCGCGTACCAGCCTGGGTTAGGTTTCTGTGCTGCATTGGTCGGTATTTTTTGCCTAAGAATCAGGGAGCTACGGAAAAAGTTTGGTCGATACTAGCCAGTAAGTATTCACGTGTCAAAACAAATAGAAAAAATCAATCGAGACACGCACCCAATTGGTGAAAGGGTGAAAAATCAATGGTCAAGAGCTGCTTTCAGCAGCTTTCGAGTGTAGGGGTGCGCGGGTCTCGCAAAAATTTCCTCAACGCCCCCCGTTTCCACGATCGAACCGTTTTGCATGACCGCGACACGATGCGCCATCGCCCCGATAACAGCCAGATCGTGACTGATGAAAACGAAGCCCAGGTTGTACTTCTGCTGCAACCCGGTGAGCAGTTTCAACACCTGCTGCTGAATGGAAACGTCGAGCGCGCTGGTCGGTTCGTCGAGGATCAGAATGCGCGGCTCCAGCACCAGCGCGCGCGCAATGGCGATCCGCTGACGCTGGCCGCCGGAAAATTCGTGCGGATAGCGTTGCAGCACCGTGCGGTCGAGGCCGACTTCGCGCAGTACCGCGATCACCTTGTCGCGCCGCGCTTGCGGCGTCATGGCCGGCCGGTGCAGCGCAAGCCCTTCGCCCACTATGCGTTCGATGGTCTGGCGCGGCGACAGCGAACTGAACGGATCCTGAAAGACGACCTGCATATTCGAGCGCAAGGCGGTCTGTTCGGCGCCGCGATAGCTGCCGAGCGGCCTGCCCTGAAACTCGATCTCGCCGTGCACGGTGCGCTGCAGACCGAGCAACGCCATCGCCAGCGTCGATTTGCCCGAACCCGATTCGCCGACGATCCCAAGCGTTTCACCCTGCCGCACGGACACATTGGCGTCCGCGACCGCGCGAAACCGCCCCGAGCGAAACCAGCCGCTGAAGCCCGGCAGCTTCGTTTTGAAATCGACCGAGATGTCGCGCCCTTCGAGCACCACCGGCGCAATCGGCAGCACCGGCACAACCGTGCGTTCCGGGCGGCTCGCCAGCAGACGCTGCGTGTATGGGTGCTGCGGCGCCCCGAAGACCTGCTCGACGGGCCCGCTTTCCACCAGAACGCCCTTCTCCATCACCGCGATGCGTTGCGCGAAGTGGCGCACCAGATTCAGATCGTGCGTGATCAGCAGAACCGCCATGCCGCGCTTTTCCGCTTCGTCGCGTTGCAATTCGAGCAGCAGTTCGACAATCTGTGCGCGAATCGTGACGTCGAGCGCGGTGGTCGGCTCGTCGGCCAGCAGCAGACGCGGACGGCACGCCAGCGCCATTGCGATCATCGCGCGCTGACGCTGGCCGCCGGAAAGCTGATGCGGATAGCTGTTCACGCGCTTGCCCGGTTCGGCAATGCCGGTGCGCCCCAGCAGCGCCACCGCGCGTTTGCGCGCCTCGTGCGCGCTTACGCCATCATGCACGACGATGGTTTCCGCGATCTGGTCGCCGACCGTATAGAGCGGATTGAGTGCGGTCATCGGCTCCTGAAAGATCATCGCGATATCGGAGCCGCGCATGCCGCGCATTTCGCGCTCGCTTTTGGCAAGCAGGTCTTCGCCGTCGAAACGGATCGAGCCGCTCACCTGCGCGTCGCTCAGCAGGCGCAGGATCGACAGCGCGGTCACGCTTTTGCCCGACCCCGATTCGCCGACCAGCGCCACCCGCTCGCCCCGCTGGATCGCGAGCGTGACGTCCTTCACCGCGACCGTGTCGCCAAAGCGCACGTGCAGATGCTCCAGCTCGAGCAGCGGCGTCGCGGCCTGCGGTGCGTTGTTCTGCAAGCCGGCGCTCATTGATTGCCTCCGGCGCGCATGGCATCGGAGATGCGTGTGTCGAGCGCGTTGCGCAACGCATCGCCCATGAAGGTCAGCAGCAGCAACATCGCTATCAGTACGCCGAAGGTAGACAGTGAAATCCACCACGCGTCGAGATTCGCCTTGCCTTGCGCGAGCAGTTCACCGAGGCTCGGCGTCGGCGACGGTACGCCCAGACCGAGAAAGTCGAGGCTCGTCAGCGCGAGAATGGCGCCGCTCATGCGAAACGGCAGGAAGGTGATGACCGGCGTCAAGCTATTGGGCAGCACATGCCGCCACATGATCTGCCAGTTCGACAGCCCCATCGCACGTGCCGCGCGCACATAATCCTGGTGGCGATTGCGCAGAAACTCCGCGCGCACATAGTCGGACAGGCCGATCCAGCCGAACAGCGAGAGCAGCACGATCAGCAGAATGAAGCCCGGCTCGAAGATCGACGAAAAGATGATCAGCAGATAAAGCTCGGGCATCGCGCTCCATATTTCGATCAAACGCTGCCCGATGATATCGATACGTCCTCCGAAATAACCCTGCACGGCGCCCGCCGCAATTCCGAGTATCGTGCCGATCAGCGTCAGCACCAGCCCGAATTCCACCGACACCCGGAAGCCGTACAGCAAACGCGCGAACAGGTCGCGGCCACGGTCGTCGGTGCCGAGCCAGTTGTCGCGCGACGGCGGGGCCGGGTTCGGCGCCTTCGAAAAGTAGTTCAGCGTGTCGTAGTAGTAGCGATTCGGCGGATACAGCGCGAAATTGCCCGGCGCGTCGAAGCGCTGCTTGACATACGGATCGAGATAATCGGCCGGCGTCGGGAAATCGCCGCCGAACGTGGTTTCCGCGTAGGTCTTGAACATCGGGAAATACAGGTTGCCCTCATAGCGCACCACGAGCGGCTTGTCGTTCGACCACAGCGGACCAGCCAGACTCGCCGCGAACGCCACCACGAATACGATCAGACTCCAGTAGCCCAGGCGCTGCTGGCGAAAGCGCTGCCAGACACGGCGCGCAGGCGAAGGCGAGACGAACGCGCGCGCGGTTTCGGCGCGCGCCGACGCATCGGCGGAAAGACGGGCTCGATTCATCAGCGCTCCAGTTGTTCGAATTGGATGCGGGGATCGACCCACACATAGCAAAGATCGGAAATCAGCTTGGTTGCAAGACCGATCAGCGTGAACAGATACAGCGTGCCGAGCACGACCGGATAGTCGCGCCGCACCACCGATTCATACGACAGCAGCCCGAGCCCGTCGAGCGAAAACAGCGTTTCGATCAGCAGACTGCCGGTAAAGAACGCGCCGATGAACGCGGCCGGAAACCCGACGATCAGCGGCAACAGCGCATTGCGGAACACGTGCTTCCATAGCACGCGCTTTTCGGACAGACCTTTGGCGCGCGCGGTCAGCACGTATTGTTTGCGGATCTCGTCGAGAAAAGCGTTTTTCGTCAGCATGGTGACCACCGCGAAACTGCCCACGACCGAGGCCGTGATCGGCAACGCGATATGCCACAGATAGTCGAGCACCTTGCCGGCGACACTCAATTGAGCCCAGTTGTCCGACGTGAGATTGCGCAGCGGAAACAGTTGCAGGAACGTGCCGCCACCAAACAGCACGAGCAGCAACACGCCCAGCACAAAGCCCGGAATCGCGTAGCCGATCAGCACCACGAGGCTCGTTGCGACGTCGAAGCGCGAGCCGTTGCGGATCGCCTTGGCAATGCCGAGCGGCACCGATATCAGATACGTCAGAAAGAACGTCCATAAGCCGATGCTGATCGACACCGGCAGCTTGGAGACGATCAGCGACCACACGCTTTGATGGCGGAAATAGCTCTGGCCGAGATCGAAAGTGGAGAAGCGCTTGAGCATCAGCACATAGCGCTCGAGCGGCGGTTTGTCGAAGCCGTAGAGCGCCTTCAGTTGCGCGATCTGCTGCGCGTCGACGCCGCTATGCGCGCGCAAACCGAACGGCGCACCGTTCTCCGCGCCTTTGCGCAATTCGTGCTGCATCTGCTCGACCGGGCCGCCGGGGACGAACTGGATCACGGCGAAAGTCAGCGTCAGCACGCCGAGCAGGGTCGGGATCATGAGCAGCAGGCGTTTGAGGATGTAGCTCCACATAGCGGCGGTTCCGGTGCGAAGGCGATGAATGAATGACGCGTTAGCGCGGCTGGGCCTGGGCTTGCGGCTGCGCGAACCACCACGTCGACGTGATCCAGCCTTCTGCTGAATAGTACAGGGGCAATGTTTTTGGCCACGCGAGGCCGCGCTTGAACGCCACCCGGTGCGTCGCGCTGTACCAATGCGGCACGACATAGTAGCCATGCATCAGCACGCGGTCGAGCGCGTGGGTGGCATCGATCAGTTGCTCGCGGGTCTGCGCATGCACGAGCGCGCTCAGAATGGCATCGACCGCGGGCGACTTCAGCCCGATCATGTTGTCGGAGCCTTGCGTATCCGCGGCCTTGCTGCCGAAGCGCTCGATCTGCTCCGAACCGGGCACCTGCACGTCCGGCATCCGGATCGTCGTGGTGTCGAAATCGAAGCTGTCCAGACGCTTCTGATAGACCGCGAAATCCGACACGCGAAACGTGGCTTCGATGCCGAGCTTCTGCAGATTGCGGATGAAGGTCGCGACGATCGGCTCCATCTGCGCGGACGAGCCGGAGTCGTCCAGAATCTCGAAGCGGAACGGCTCGCCTTTGGCATTACGCAACGCGCCGTCGCGATAGGTCCAGCCGGCCTGCTGCAATAGCGCGCGCGCCTGCAACAGATTGGCGCGCAGCGAGCCGGGCGGATCGGTGTCCGGCTGCTTCGGCGGCGGACCGAACACCGCCGGGTCGAGCTTCGCGCGCCACGGTTCGAGTAACGCCAGCTCGCCTGGCGACGGCAACCCCTTCGCCTGCAGATCGGTATTGGCGAAGAAACTGTCGATACGCGTGTACTGATTGAAGAACAACTGGCGGTTGAGCCACTGAAAGTCGAGCGCGAGATCGAGCGCCTTGCGCACGCGCACGTCCTGAAACAAAGGCCGCCGCGTGTTGAGCATGAAGCCCTGCATGCCGGTGCCGTTATGTTGCGGAAACACCTGTTTGATCAGCTCGCCGTTATCGAACTTCTTGCCAACGTCACGCCGAACCCAATTGCGCGCGACATACTCGACCAGTACGTCGTACTCGCCCGCTTTGAACGCTTCCAGACGCGCCGTGCTGTCCGAATACAGCTTGTAGACAATATGATCGAAGTTATTCGTGCCGACACGCACCGGCAGCGCCGCGCCCCAGTAATTCGGGTCGCGCCGGTACGTGATCGTTCGGCCGTTGTCGTACTGCTCGATCAGATAGGGACCGCTGCTGATCGGCTTTTCGAACGCGAGCTGGTCGAACCGAATCCGGCTGCCGTCCGGCTTCATCCCCCACTTGCGCGAGAACACCGGCATACCGCCCGCAAGTAACGGCAACTCGCGATTGCGCTGGCGAAACTCGAAGCGGATCGTCTGCGAATCGACGACCACCGCGCGCGTGATCTCGCCGAAGATCGATGCGAATTGCGGCGCGGCCTGCGGGCTCTTCAGCGTATCGAGCGAAAACTTGACGTCGTCGGCGGTGACCGGCTCGCCGTTCGAAAAGCGCGCGCGCGGATTGATGTGGAAGGTGACGGACAAGCCGTCCGGCGCGATGCTGATGTCGTCGGCGAGCAGCCCGTAGGCGGACGCCACTTCGTCGCTGCTGCCGGTGGTGAGGCTTTCGAACAGCAGGTCCACACCGGGCGCCGTATTGCCGCGCAGTGTGAACGGATTGAATTTATCGAAGCTCGTGAGGCGGCTCGGATTGGCCAGCACCAGCGTGCCGCCCTTCGGTGCGTCCGGGTTGACGTAGTCGAAGTGCTTGAAATTCGCCGGATATTTCGGGTCGCCGTATTGCGCGATCGCATGGACCGCCTGCGCCCTCGGCGCCACGAGCAACCCGGCCACCGCCAGCACGCCGCACATCATGGCCGCGCAGAGGGAGCGCCATGAACGCGGCACGAGCGCGCAGCCGGCGCGCGAGGGTCTGTGAATCACGCTGCACTGAAGTGCACGAGGCGTTGGAACCCTTCGCGAGCCAGTCGTCATAGAGGTCTTGTTGATCAGTGGGCAATTGCAGTGTGAGAGAATTCTACCCAATAAACCTGCGCGATCCGCACGCCGGTTGCACACAGCGTCGACGTGTGAGGCACGCCGATCTGAACAGGAGATTCCATGGGCTTCCTCGCTGGCAAACGTATCCTGCTGACCGGCTTGTTGTCGAACCGCTCGATTGCATACGGTATCGCGCAAGCCTGCAGGCGCGAAGGCGCCGAGTTGGCGTTCACCTATGTCGGCGAGCGCTTCAAGGACCGCATCACGGAGTTCGCCGGCGAGTTCGGCAGCGAACTGGTGTTCCCCTGCGACGTCGCCGACGACGCGCAGATCGACGCCCTCTTCGCTTCGCTGAAGCAACACTGGGACGGCCTCGACGGTCTGGTCCACTCGATCGGCTTTGCGCCGCGTGAAGCGATTGCCGGTAATTTCCTCGACGGCATGACGCGCGAAAATTTCCGCATCGCGCATGACATCTCAGCGTACAGCTTCCCCGCGCTCGCCAAGGCCGCGCAGTCCATGTTCACACCGGACGCGTCGTTGCTCACGCTGAGCTATCTCGGCGCCGAGCGCGCGATTCCGAACTACAACACGATGGGTCTCGCCAAGGCTTCGCTCGAAGCGAGCGTGCGGTATCTGGCGGTCTCGCTCGGCGCCAAAGGCGTGCGCGTCAACGGCATTTCGGCGGGCCCGATCAAGACGCTGGCTGCGAGCGGCATCAAGGGCTTCGGCAAGATTCTCGAGTTCGTCGAACAGAATGCGCCGCTCAGGCGCAATGTGACGATCGAACAGGTCGGCAACACGGCGGCTTTCCTGCTGTCGGATCTGGCGGCCGGCGTGACCGCGGAAATCGTGCACGTCGATAGCGGCTTTAATGCGGTGGTGGGCGGCATGGCTGCTGTTGCGGAGTGAGAGTGTGATTCGCTTGAGCGTGTGGCGCTCTGTTCGAGCAGCTGTGTTTCGCTAGCCTGTTGCGGAAGCCCAATAGAAAAACCGCCCTCCCGGGCGGCTTTTCTTTGACTTCGCGGTTCGATCAATCCCTGTCTGGACGCTCAATGCCAGCCGCGACGATTATCGTAATGGTCGTGGCCATAGTTGTAACGCCCCGGGGGATGATGGCGATACCAGTCATCGCGCGCCCAGTAGCGGCGGCCGTCCCAATAGCGGTCGCCATGCCAGCCGATTACGATCGACGGGCCGCCGTAGTACACGGGAGCCGGTTGATACACGACCGGCGGCGGAGGCGGCGGCGGCGGTGCATAGACCGGTGCCGGCGCGACGTAAACCGGCGCGGGAATGCCGATGTTGACACCCACGTTGAGACCGCCGGCCATTGCAGCACCCGACGCGCCCAACGCGAAAACCCCGATCAGAAGCGGAACAAAACGAGCGGACTTCATCGATCACCCTTTGGAAGAATGTGTTGTTGGCGGCAATATAACGCAAGGCGCTGTCCAGCGTATTTCAACTTTGTAATAACTGATGCATAACATCGCACTCGCGCGTGACTGGTTACGTCTCGTTACATTGGATGAGGTTTTGGTGAAGAAGGGGTGGTGTTGTAATCGGTGCGGGTGTTCGTAACGGCTCAGGTTTCGTCCTCGTGGCGCCGCGTGCTGCAGCGCTTGACGGCCGAGCAGGCGCACATTGGCGGACACGCAGGGTTGCCGCCGCCATCAGGCCATCGTTATTCGGCGCGCCCCGTCCAGATGGACAGTCTCTTCAATGTCGTCTTACAGCAGCGTTGCTCTATCTGACGGTGCTATTTTCTTTGATATACATCATGGCCGTCACCGTCCCACCGCTGCCGCCGAGAGGATTCTGAACGATATATTCCTGCTTCATGGTCGAAAAGGATAGGCGGACACTTTCGTGGCAAGTTGTTTCGTTCGCGAGCGGCGCAACGTGCGTGATTATCACGTCATACAGAGCGACCGAGCCAGAAAAATCATAGTTCCTGACTATTATCTGAGGAACTTCTATTCTCGTCAGAGCAAGGCCTCGAGAAATCCCAACGCCGAACGCGCCAAAATGGAAGTGGTGCGGATTTCTGTCTGGATCATTCAACGATATCATACTGCCCGATATCACGGAAAAACCCAGACTGAGACCCAGCGTCGCGCTTGTATCATAGGTCCACTTGCTTTGCCTCAGATACGCCATTTGCTGTGATCCCCTTTCCCAGGAAACTTCACAATCAATAAATTAAACAGCCCTATGGCCGGAATACCTACAACAAATGCAGTCAATAAAATACTCGGAAACCAGATCGCACCAACCCGACCAATCGTCGGACGGGGATTGGGGGAATATTCCAGATAGAGAACGGTGACCCGGTCGCCGACCTTATAGCCAGCAATCCACCCGCCCTGAGGGTATGAAACGCGCTCCCCTTTTTTGTTTACATATTCGATCTGCGGATGACTGCCACCCGCATTTAGCGGGACGACTCGACCAGGGGCTTTGACGGCCGCGTAGAGAAAATCTTTTGTGTCGTCAATAGAGATAGCCAGGCCGATCAGACAGCCAATCCAGAATATCGAAAAAATAAGGACTTTAAAGCGTCGCATGAGCACTTCATCGGTCAGCGGCATGGTACGAAATACCCTTCACATTCGTGGTGTGTGAGTATGTTGATAGCGAAGGGGCAGTTAGCGGAGGCTCCGTGTTTTTTGGCATGCAGGTTGACCTCCAGGCAAGAGATTGAGCCGCCCTACCCCTACTCGGCGCACTTTGTTCGGCAGGTTGCACGATGCAACAGATCGGTTCGTTGTACATATTTTTCGTCACAAGGACGGCCATCGATGATTAGAGGACATGAAACATTCAAACGCCCGCTAATACTTGCATCGGGTCGAGATCATCGCAGAGCTCGGCCCGATGTTTGCCGGTGTTATCAACGTAGCGCGCTACGGCCGTTCGACTACCAGACAGATCCCAATCATCTCGCAGAAACTGCGGCTTGGTTCTCCGAACCGAGAGGGGCATCCACCGCACGCGGCGGAAACCGGTGATAGAAGGGTTTGATGGGCTATGACTACGCGGGCAGAAAGGACGTATCGAATAATGCGCCCCAAAAAACAAAACCCCGCAGAGCCTAAACTCTGCGGGGTTTGCCACCATCGCTGGCGGAGACGGAGTCCGTCTCCGCCTATACCGGCATCTCACACCACCTCACTCATTATCACCCAACCCTTTGTTTCTCTTGAATTTTATGTCCATCTTCGTCTACTATTGAACAGTGGAATCAACGACCACAACATGGGTAGAAACGTGGGTAGATGGGTTAGGCGGAGAGATTCGTGGCACGAGGAACCAGCAAGCTGTCGGCACGGCGCGTGGATGAACTGAAAGTCCCAGGCTACTACGGCGACGGCGGTGGCCTGTGGCTTCAGGTAAGCAAAACCATAACCAAGTCATGGATATTTCGATATAGCCGATATGGTAAAACACATGATCTCGGACTCGGCGCGTTCCCGGCTGTTAGCCTGAAGACAGCGCGCGAGAAAGCCGCTGAGCAACGCTCCATCCTGGCCGCCGGCGGCGACCCTAAAATGGAGCGCGCCGCAGCCAAGGCAACGGCCGCCAACCGGATGACATTCGACCAGTGCAGCGCCGCGTACATTGAGGCGCATCGCGGCGGCTGGAAGAACGTCAAACACGCAGATCAGTGGACAAACACCCTGGCAACATACGCCAGTCCGATTATCGGCGCTCTGGATGTGGGACATATTGACACACACCACGTCATCCGCATTCTGGAGCGGGATTCACTCTGGACCACAAAAAACGAAACAGCGTCCCGGGTCCGGGGCCGGATTGAACGGATTCTCGCGTGGGCGAAGACCCGCAAGCTGCGGACGGGAGACAACCCGGCTACATGGCTGAACCACCTGGACACCCTCCTGCCGAAACCGAGTCAGGTGCAGGACGAGTCGCATTTTCCCGCACTGCCTTACAAAAACATGAATGCGTTCATGCGGGAACTCCGTGAACGTCCGGGCGTAGCAGCCCGCGCGTTGGAATTCACGATACTGACAGCCGCCCGGACCAACGAAACCATCGGCGCAACATGGGACGAAATCGATCTCCAAAACGAGGTTTGGATTGTGCCTGGCCCGAGGATGAAGCGCAGTCGCGCCCATCACATCCCGCTCTCCCCGCGGTCCATAGAAATCCTGAATGCACTATGCGCTGAACGCGATGCGGGCAAGAAGATTAGCAAAAACCCTTATGTCTTTCCAAGTGGAGACGAGGGGTTGTCAAACGCCGCAATGGCGAAAGTCATCAAGATAATCAATGGCAGGAGACGGAAAGCCGGCCTGCCCATATGGGTCGATCCAATGGAAGGAAATCGGCCGGTGGTACCACATGGCATGCGCAGCAGTTTTCGTGATTGGGCTGGTGAAGTCTCACACCACGCGAAGGAACCTATTGAACACGCGCTGGCGCACAAGCTTGCCGACGACAGCGAGGCAGCCTATCAGCGCGGAGCCCTGTTCGACAAACGTCGCATCCTGATGAACGATTGGCAAACGTATATAGATACGGTACAGCCAGACCCACAAACTGCAATCGCAGCGTGACGATTATCGGCCGCATCCGGCCAAAAAGGAGGGCCCTTTCGGCTAGCCATGGAAATGTTCAGGCCGATTGTGACCAGCCAGCACAGGCAATCACAGCCCTCGAAGCCCTCCTAGGTGTGCGAAAATACTTAGGAAATCAGGTTAGGGATAGAATTGCCTGCAACTCGAGCCGGATCAAGTCTATGGCACGCAACGGAAATAACCCCAAACGCCGCATCGCCCCACCCGAGCGTCTGACCGAGGACGAGAAAGTGGCGCTGACGGAAGCCGTACGCTACGTCGGCAGTGGTCACCACAAGCGCAATCCGGCTGATTACGGGTTACAGCGAACAAACCCCCGCCCCACCAAGTCACTCTGTGATCTGGAACGGACCATCCGCCTCGCTGAGGCGAAGCAGCTTGTAGCGAGCGGTATCGAATGTGGCCTGATCAGCGAGCCTCAGGCCAATGGATTCCCGAAGTTCATCTGGAGCGTGTCAGAGCATGGCGAGGTATTTGAAGCCAAAACAGACACCCACGGGACTGGGGAATACCACGGGTATCCTCTGGAAGATGAAGATGACATGCACAAGTACGTAAAATCGATCTGGAAAGAAAGATGTCAGAACGCTGGTCAATAAATGCCGACTGGGCAGAACTGGAAACGGGATCGCCGGAAGAGCGAGCCGGTTTTGCTGCGCTTGGCATCTACGCCTACGATGCCTGCCTGACGGCAGGCCACGATCGGCTTTTGCAGAGCATCCGGCACTCGCCCTATCTGTCCGCCTACCACCTCGCCGAGTGGCTCGCCTGGAACTGGTGGCGCCTGCGTTGGGAACCACACAAGCAGTCGCTCGACTGGGAACTCTCGCACGCGATGGCAAGCATCGGTGGCGGCTATATCTGGCCAAATATTCGCATCGTTTCCGATGGGAAAAGCGTTACGCTGGTATGCAAGCCCACAGCGGAGCGCGCAAACACACCATACCGCTATATCAGTGACAGCGTAAGCGTCCTCCCTGCCACTGACTTTGAAGTCGGAATCGATCTGTTTATTGAAGCGGTTTTGCAACGACTGCAAACGCGCGGGGTTGCCGGCAGCAACCTGCACGAAATCTGGCGGGATGTCATCGAAGAACGCCAAGATCCGGCCTTGTCCATGCACCGCAAACTCGAAGCCCTGCTGGGAGAGGATCCGGGCGAAATGGACGAAGGCCTGCTCCATCAATTCGCGGGCAATATCGTAGCCACAGGCCAAACAGCGCTTGAAGAAATCGCCGCTAACCGCATTCCAGGCAAGGCCGTACCCGATATCGCACACCTGCTTGAATTAGGTCATGCACGAGGCACTGTTACCAACCCTCAAGACCGCATCACGCTGCACGCGCCGACTCCCCATGATGCAGACGCAGCGTGGCGAGTAGGTATCCGCGCGGCACAACTACTTCGATCTCAGGAAAACATCGATCCGGATGTCGCGATCACAAATGACCGGCTCGTCCAGATGTACGGGGCACCACGCGATATCCTTAACCGTTCAGAACAGGCACTCGACCTGTCCTTCACCTTGTCTGAGTCTGATCAGCGTCAACGGACCGTGCTGCGCTCCAGATGGGATACAGGGCGTCGTTTCGAACTGGCCCGTCTGCTGGGTGACAGCCTGATCCACACCACAGAAGATCCCATGCGTCCCGCCACGCGCTCGGATACTTACCGCCAGAAAATGCAGCGCGCATTCGCAGCAGAACTCCTCAGTCCGTTCCAGGCCGTTGACGACATGCTGGATGGAGATTACTCGATGGAGAACCAGCAGGATGTCGCTCACCACTTCCATGTATCCAGCTTGACCATCCGTACACTGCTGGTCAATCACAACCGGATTGACCGCAGCGAACTCGATGAAGCAGATTGGGCACATGCGTGAAACTCACCCCGAAGGCCTTGCAGCATGCAAGGCCTTTTTCTCAGCTTGATTGCAGATCACGATGAAATCGCATTTTCATCGATGACATACAATCTTGTGTGCCACGCCAGTTGCATTTACGGTGTACGAAATTCCTTTCCTCGCCCCGATCCAGGCTCCACTATTCACAGGAGCCACCGGATCAATTTTCTTCCAATATTTTCTCTCCACACGTCGCGACCATCATGGCCGAGCCTACATATGATGGACAAGCAGGTCATTCCGACGTTACAAGGGACCGCTATTTATGGGTAAGGCTACTTCTGTCGGGGTGTATTTGAGCTGCCTGCTAGTCAGGTTGAGACACAAGAAGCTTCGCGATTTCTCCAGCGAGTGACTGGTTTTCCGCATCGGGAACGATGAGACTGAATTCGACGTGAGTGCGTATTTCGGGGATGTCGAACGGACGTTTCGGCGAAGCCGAACAGGCTGGAAGGCGGTACTGCGTAGTGCATGGATTGTAGCGTGAGTGTTCGGAATCAGGCTATGTCGTCGTCGGGTTTGTTCTTTTTGCGCATTGATTCGCCCTTCAATGGGAGCTTGTGTGCCTGATGTACGAGACGATCGAGAATGGCGTCAGCGAGTGTGGGATCCTGTAGCCATGCGTGCCAGTGCTCAAGGGGCAACTGGCTGGTGATGATCGTTGATCGGGTTCCGACGCGATCGTCGAGCACTTCAAGCAGATCATTGCGAGCGCCCTGATCGAGATCTTGCAGGCCCCAGTCGTCCAGCAGCAGGACGTCCATCTTCGCAAGCTGAGCCAGTCGACGGGTGAAGCTGCCGTCG
Source organism: Paraburkholderia sp. USG1 (assembly GCF_031570135.1). Classification (NCBI taxonomy): domain Bacteria; kingdom Pseudomonadati; phylum Pseudomonadota; class Betaproteobacteria; order Burkholderiales; family Burkholderiaceae; genus Paraburkholderia; species Paraburkholderia sp. USG1. The sequence goes on from NZ_JAMWXW010000014.1 coordinate 212,526, forward strand.
CCGTGCGCAATTTTCAGTTCCTCGAACAACCGGGCAACGCGGACATAAAGTACTGAGAAGCCCTGCCGGCAGGCCTGCTGTGCAAACGCGCAGGCGACCCACGTCTTTCCGGCGCCGGTCGGACCGCTCAATATGACGTTCTGGGCATTACGAATCCAGTCGCAGCCGGCGAGCGTGGCGACGATCCGCTGATCGAGCCCACGACTCTGGCGGTATTCAATGTCCTCGATGCAGGCCTGTGGGTTCTTCGTAAGCGACATTTGGCGGCCGTCTTGACGATCAGAATTTGATCTCGAAGAGGCGTTCGTTGAGGCCTTGGAGGTCAAAGGCAGAAGGATCGAAACTACCGCCGCACCAGTCGAGCAACCGGTGGTGT